>QIAI01000054.1 GCA_003224995.1 Acidobacteriota bacterium | reverse complement strand
GGCCGGGCGGAACATTATGCGCGACCACTTCAAAAATGCCGCCAACGGAGTCTCCGGTTCGCAGAACCTTATCCACTTCTTCCTTCATCAGTTGCTCGGCGGCGGGGTCGGCGCAATTCAGCAGAACTTCAGTGAGTTCCGAGAGCTCGCGAATCTGTTCCCAGGAAATATCTTTTTTTAGCGCTGCGCCACCCACAGCCACTACATGACTAAGCACTTCGATCCCAAGTTCACGAAGGAGCAGCTTGGCCAGGCCGCCAACGGCGACGCGCGCAGCTGATTCGCGCGCCGAAGCACGTTCCAGCACATAGCGTGCTTCGGGGAAATTGTACTTCAGCGCCCCCGCCAGATCGGCGTGCCCGGGGCGCGGCGAGGCCACCCGCTTATGTTTGGCGGCATCCCCCTCTTCCACCGGAAGCGATTCCTGCCAGTTCTTCCAATCCTTGTTATCAAGCAAAATAGCGATCGGCGACCCTATGGTTGCACCGTTGCGCACGCCCGAGAGAATGTGGACCTGGTCGGTTTCGATCTTCATTCGTCCACCGCGACCGAAGCCCTGTTGCCGGCGCCACAATTCGCGGTTCAGGAACGCCTGGTCTACGGTCAACCCCGCGGGCAGGCCGGAGAGGAAGGCGACCAGACCTTCCCCATGAGACTCCCCCGCAGTGAAGTAGCGAAGCATTGTTTTGGAATTGTATCCGATGTAACGCGAAATTCAGGAAAGGGCAGACTGAGAACTGGAAACTGGAAACTAAGAACTGATTCTCTACTTCGTACCGTTCGGATATACCAGTATCTTGCTGGCCTCCCCGGTCTTTAGGCGCTCCATTCCGGTGGCGAAGTCTTTCATCGCGATGCGATCAGTGATCACAGGATGCAGATCCAGTTTGCCCGCCTTCAGCAGCGCGGTCATCTGATACCAGGTCTGGTACATGCGACGGCCGCTGATGCCTTGCACCGTGATCCCCTTGAAAATAATATCCTCGGAAAAATTCAATGAGATTGGTTTGGAGGTCAGGCCGAGAAGGGAGACCCGCCCGCCGCGCCGCACAATATCAAACGCCGTTCGTATGGCAGGCCGCCAGTACGCTCGAGGATGATGGCGTTGACGTCTTGTTTGGAAGGATCGAGCGTCAGGTCGGCTTTCATCTGCTCCGCGACATGCCGCCGATGCTGGTTCACTTCGATGGCGTAGACCTGGGCGGCGCCCACCGCGCGAGCCACAGCGATCGCGAACAGTCCGATGGGGCCGCAGCCGGTAATCGCTACCGTCTTCGCCGCGATTTCTCCCGCCAGAACGGTGTGCACGGCGTTACCCAGGGGATCGAGAATCGACGCGTATTCCTGCGGGATGCCGGGATCCAGCTTCCAGATATTGGACTCGGGGATCACCACGTACTCGGCGAACGCGCCGTCGACATCGACGCCGATGATTTTTACGTTCTGGCAGATGTGGGCTTCGCCGGTGCGGCACAACAGACACTTGCCGCAAGCCACGTGCATCTCGGCGGAAACAAAATCGCCCTCTCTCACGCTGGTGACTTCGTCGCCGTAAGCTGCCACCTCGCCGCAGAACTCATGCCCGGGAATTAGCGCCAGCGATCCCATTCGTAAATGTGGAGGTCGGTGCCGCAGATGGAGGCGACTTTTACTTTGACCAGAACATCCGTGCGTCCGAAGCCTGGGACTTTGACCTCGCGAACCTCGGCGCCGGGGGCGGCCTCCGGTTTGACCACCGCCAGCATGGTATTGCGCATGAGAGCGACCTTCTGAGGACTACGCGTTCTAGACGAAAACTCTTCATTTTAGCACTCGCGGACTTTCGGTCAGAGTTCGCGGGTGGCCTTGGTACCCACGGCATTCCCAGTTTCGCGACGCTGCTCCACCATCTTGCGATTAAATTCTTCGGACTGTCCCCGAGGCACGCTGAGCGTTTGCCAGTGATGAGTGCCGAGATGTTTTGCCAGAAATACGATCTGCCCGATGTGAAAGGCGTAATGCGCCAGGGCGCGATGCAGGGCTTGCAGCACAGTGTGCGGTTCTTCGCGGATGTAGACAGTTTTCAGGACGTCCTGGGGTTTCAATGAGTCGAGCGCGCGGTTCACCACCGCCCAGCCTTCTTCCCACCAGCGCATTAACTCCGCGCGCGTGACTTCGCCATCCAGTTCGAATTCCTCATCACGATGGCGATCCGGCTTTTCCCCATCCGAATTCAGAAAATCAGTGAAGCGCGAGCGCATGTTTCCCGCGATGTGTTTGATCAGGACGGCGAGGGAGTTGGACTCGGGATCGAGGATCGCGAGCAGTTGTTCGTCGGTCACCTGCGCCAGCGCGCCTTCAGCAAGGCGCTTGTGTCCGCGCAACTGACGACGGATTTCGTCCAGATAATGTTGAGCGAGGTCCATGGAGGTCATCATAACGGGTTGAGCTGGCGTGCACGATCAGGGATTCTATGCACGAGAATTGCTACCCCATCCACCGCCGCCAGGAGTTTCGATGCGAATGCGCTCGCCTTTGCGTAAGCGGGCATTGAATTTTCCGGGCAGTGGCTGTTCTGCAGAGTCGGGCCGCACAATTGCGGTACTGCCGGGCGCGCCTTCCCCGCCACCTTGCAGCCCCCAAGGTCCGCGAGTGCGCCGATCTGCGAGCAGCGTAACTTCCGCGTCAGTCAGGACTTCAATTTCGCGAACCACGCCGTCTCCTCCGCGATGTCTGCCAGCTCCTCCGCTGCCCGGCCGCAGCGAGTACCGGCGTACGCGCAAGGGGTAGGCATATTCCAGCGCCTCGGCTGGAGTGTTGAGTGAGTTGGTCATGTGAGTGTGCACGCCCGAAACGCCATTTTTCCCAGGACGCGCTCCCATGCCTCCGGCGATGGTCTCGTAGTACGCGAAGGGCTCGCCAGTGCGCGGGTCAATGCCACCGATGGTGAGGTTATTCATGGTGCCCGAGGCGGCTGCGGGAATGCGCTCCGGCAAAGCCTGGGCTAGAGCGCGCAGCAGGACATCCACAATGCGTTGCGAGGTTTCCACATTCCCGCCGGCGACGGCGGCGGGAGGATGAGCGTTCACCACGGTTCCGGAAGGCGCAATCACCTCGATGGGACGCATCAGGCCCGCGGTAGCCGGAACATCTTCCTCGAGCAGACATCGGAGGACGTAGAAGCAGGCGGAAAACGTAATGGCGGCAACGGCGTTGATGCTGCCTTCGACCTGTGCATCGCTGCCGGAGAAGTCCACGGTGACCCAGGGATGAGCAGACTGCCGGCGTGGGACTCGAGATTGGCGAGTTCGTGTGCGCCCGCGCGCTTCCGAGTTCACGGTCACGGTCACCGCAATTTTCACCGGCTCGTCACTCACTCCATCGTTGTCCAGAAAGTCTTCCGCAGCATAGCGACCCGCCGGAACGTTTCTCAGAAATGCGCACATCATCTCTTCGGAATACGCGAGCAGATCGGAGGCGGCGCGTTTGGCTTGCGGCACGCCATAGCGGGCGCAGATTTCGGCCAGCCGGGTTGCACCGGTGTGGCAGGCGGCAATCTGGGCTCCGAGATCTCCCTCGCGCTCGGCCGGAGTGCGCACATTCGCCAGCAGAAGATCCAGAACATCGCGATCGACCTTCCCGCCGCGCATGATTTTCACCGGCGGGATGCGAAAGCCTTCCTGGTAAATCTCACGGCATAAACCCATCGAACCGGGATAAGTTCCGCCCACATCGGCATGATGAGCTCGGGAAGCGACATAGAAATCGGGCACAGAGCGCGGCTTTCGCGTCCCGATCTTGCGGCGGCTCTCCAGGAACACGGGCGCTACCAGAGTGATGTCGGGCAAATGCGTGCCCCCGGCAAAGGGATCGTTCAACATCGCCATATCGCCCGGGTAAAGTTCTCGCTGCGCAATGGCGGCGCGCACCGACATCGGCATCGATCCCAGATGCACCGGCATATGGTCGCCCATGGCAATGACTTGTGCGCTCTCGTCAAACACCGCGCAGGAATAATCGCGGCGCTCTTTGATGTTGGGAGAAAATGCCGTGCGCCGCAGCGCCGCGCCCATTTCTTCGGCGACGGAGTGATAGAGATTCTTGAAAATTTCCAACTCGATCGGGTCGCGCGCCATGCGGGTAGCTCTCGCGGGCCAGTGTACTAGACCGAGCGCTCCGTCCTCGCTTGTCATCGTGAGCGAAGCGAGGACCTGCTCTCTCCAGTTGTCATCGTCAGCGAAGCGAAAAACCTGTTTTCTCTCCAACTTGTCATCCTTCGCGAAGCGAAGGACCTGCTTTTCCAGTGGGCGCGTTGCTCCATCGCAGCATGACAAAGCAGGATTTTATGCAGAAAATTGTTGACATCCCCGTAACACTGCCGCAATATCTTGTATCAACAGGTGAGCCCATACCAGAAGTTGGGCTACAACGGTAATCATGGGCAGGCGCCCAAACCGAAGATCACCTTGCAAGGGAAATAGTTCACGGAGGAAAACGCTTCATGGCAACCAAGAAAAAGGCTGCGAAGAAGAAAAAGAAACACTAACCGTCGGCGAGACGATACCTCGCAAGACCCCAAGCATATTTACGAGAAGCCTTGCAGGAGAAGCACCTCCTGGAAGGCTTTTTGCGATTGGTCGTTGGTGGCTCGGCGTCGGTCTTCGGTCTTGGGCAAAAACTTCGGACCGAACTACTCCCGCCGTGATTGCTTGGTTTCACATTCACTGTTCGTTCTCTCTCGCCTGGGTCGTCAGACACGTAGGCGCGTGATTGAGGTCACTGACCAAACTCTACCTGGCGGTCAGTATTCCGACGTAGTCCCTCCCCAACGACTGCTCGTACTCGGCCCCCGTACGACGAAGTAGGCTCAGAGAAATTGAAGTGGTGACGTTCCGAGGCAATTGAATTGCCCGGAAGGGAATGCCTCGCGCTGGGCTGCCTATGCGTGCTGAGGAGTTGCGATGTCCGTGGTCAATACCCTTCAGCAAACCTTGGGGGAGGGGCAATGGGCAGTCCAGCGAGGGACATTCCCCAAAAGGATCTTTGTGAATTGCGAAATCTGCCGATCGAAAATGTCGACCGATGGCCTGCTCAATAAGCTGCGCTGCGCGGAATGCCGGCAGCTGAGTTGCGACAGGGTGTGCGCCGTGGTTTGGAAGATTAGCTGCGCACTATGTTTCGGATCGGCATTGCTCTGTCTGGTCAGCCGTTGGGCGAAACAAGACCAGACTCCTCGTCGCGAACCGGCGTCCGAAAAGAGAATTGTGCGGATAGCACGAAATGGGGTTGTTCGGCGAACGACATCGTGCTAGAAACGCCTTACGCGGGAATTCTGGCCTTTTCGCGAATGCAAACGCCACATCTCACAGCCGGAATGAGTCCTAAGAAGAAGAGCAATTCCAAGTCCGCCCAGGCAAGCGATATTCTGATTCCAGAAAAGTTGTATTTTCGGATCGGGGAAGTCGCGCGCCTTTGCCGTCTTCCCGCATACGTCCTGCGTTTCTGGGAGACCGAATTTCCACAGCTGAAGCCGGTAAAAAGCAGCACGGGGCAGCGCATGTACCGCCGGCGCGACGTGGAAAGCGTGGTGCGCATCAAGCAATTGCTGTATGAAGAAGGTTACACCATCGCGGGAGCGCGGCAGCATCTTCGCGACGAAGGCAAGTCTGACAAAAAGCAGGTCGCTTTGCCCTTTATGGCTAGCTCGCCCGGAAATCTTCGGCAGATTCGACAAGGCCTGCAGGAAATTCTGACCATCCTTAGTCCACGGCATTAAGGCCCGGGCACAGCCACCAAAATTCCCATTTTGAAATTTCCCGATCCTTTTGTGATCCAGACGCTTGCGCTCGTGGCGCGCTTCGCGCAATGTGGACACAGGAGTCCATCATGATCCAAGTGCTGGTGCATCACGAAGTCGCCGACTACAACAACTGGCGCGCGGTGTTTGATGCTGCGCTCGATTTTCGCCACGAAGGCGGCGAGTGCAGTTGCCGAATTTTCCGGAAAGCCGGCAATCCCAATAATTTGACGCTGCTCTTTGAGTGGGAAACGCTGGAGAAAGCACGGCACTACATGACGTCACAGGAACTGCGCCAGAAAATGCAGCAGGCCGGGGTCACGGGTGATCCGGAAATTGAGTACCTGGCGGAAATGTACACGGTGCGGCGCAGCGCTGCTG
>QIAI01000053.1:5714-10204 GCA_003224995.1 Acidobacteriota bacterium | reverse complement strand
GCTTTCAGTTCAGGGGCGGACGGTACCTGAAGAACTTCCTTCATGGAACGTGGGTCGGACACCCTCTTCACGTGATTCTTACCGATATACCGATTGGGGCATGGACGGTGGCAATTGCGTTCGACGCGCTGGATTCCATGAACGCACGCCGTCAACTCCGCATCGGGGCTGATGCGGCGGTTGCTTTCGGACTTGCGGGAGCAGTGGGAGCGGCAGCGACTGGGTTGACCGATTGGCAGGACATCGATCCTCCTGCACGGCGGATCGGACTGGCGCACGGATTATTGAACGTTGCCAGCGTGGCTCTGTTTGGGAGTTCTCTTGTAATGAGACGCCGAGGGAATCGCGCAACCGGGCGTGGCTTGGCTGCGCTTGGCTATGCGGTGTCCGTAGCTGCGGCCCAATTGGGCGGAAATCTCGTCTATGACCAGAAAATTGGAGTAGATCATGCGGCTCCTGAAAGGCTTCCCAGCGAGTTCACAGCTGTGTTGCCGGAATCAGATCTAGGCGAGGGAGAGCCAGTTCGTGCCGAGCACAACGGAACACCGATCCTGCTCGTCCGGCGTGGTTCGCAGATATTCGCCCTGGCTGAGACCTGCTCCCATCTTGGCGGTCCGCTCTCCGAAGGCAAGCTCGACGGCGACGTCATCCAGTGTCCGTGGCACGGTTCTCGCTTTTCGATTCGGGATGGACACGTGGTAGACGGTCCCGCCGTACATCCTCAGCCGTGTCTGGAGGCTCGAATCCAAAGCGGTCAAATTGAAGTGCGGAAATCGAATTGTGGAATTCTGAAGACAGATCCTATCCAGGCCGGGAAAGAGCCGGAGCGGAGAACGGGAACAACGGGCTGACAAACACGAGCTTATGCGGAAGGGCATCGCGAAATTCGCTGCAGATTATCGCTCGCCTCATTCCAGACCCACCTAAATAAGACTGAAAATTGAGGAGATGGCAATGAAAGACAGCATTTCGACGGAAGACCTTAAAGCCAAACTCGACCGCAAGGATGCCATCAAGCTGGTCGAAACGCTCGCCCCTGAACGGTACCGCGAAGCGCACATCCCTGGATCTTTAAACATCCCTCCGGAACGCATCAAGGAACTCGCGCCACAGTTGTTGCCCAGCAAGGATGCGGAGATCATCACCTACTGCGCGAACCCGCATTGACATGCGAGTGAATACGCCGCCCGTGAATTGGCGGCGATGGGCTACACCAACGTGGCGCACTATCCCGAAGGCAAACAGGGCTGGATGGAGTCCGGGCTGCCGGTGGAAAAGGCTGCATAGGCGGCAAATAACTTGGTGAGTTCCCCTTTTCACACCAGTTTTGGCCTACTCGATTGGAAGCAGGCTTAGATAGGGTATCCCTGGCCCTACTTACTCTAGAATCTCTGGAAATCCGCTCAGAACCCGTCCTTCCCTAGTGAGATCCTCGGGGAAGGTCGTGGTTCTGCCTATTGCGCTGCCTGGAAGAGAGATTCCCACCTCAAAACTGATGCGGGACAAACAGGCAAACAGCAGTATCAGAGATCACAGACGGCGGGTCATTCATTTAGCGATCATAAGGTGGCTGCACATGCATGTTCACCGTCGGAGATGTGGCTAGTTACGGATCGTCCGACGGGGAGGTGATTTATGAAGGCGCCACTAATTCTGTTTGTCGCAGTCCTCATTCTGTTTCTCCTGGTTGCACCCGGAGCGCTCTCGTCCCAGGAACAACGGGACACACAAAACATCACGGTGAAAAGCAAAGAAGTCAACAATGGAGTGGTGATTCTCAGCGCGCAAAATGGAAAGAATTCCTTTGAGCTTCAATGCAACAAGGATGCCAGCGGCTGCGCCATATTGGAACCGGGCGACTATGCAATGGTCCGGTTGCCGAAAAATCATGGCCTGTACGATTGCGCCAATGCCGAGGTGTATAGAAGATCCGCCAACTCTGAAGAGGGCGGCTTGCTGGGCCAGTACTGTTTGATTGACCGACGATGAAAGTTATCTATCGAGAGGCTGGTCATTATGTTCCCTGATCTGGATGTGGGAATTCAGAAAACCGAAGATGAACGTCCAACCGCGGCCACCACGGTGGGGCGATTTGCGGGGCTGGCGGTTCTGTCGGCCATTGCGTTTGGGGGACTGCTTCTGGCGATTTTGGCTCTGGAGTGAGAACGTTTCGGGCGAGTTTCAGCGCGAGTTTCTAAGACGGCGAAAGAGCATTGTCCCCAAGGCCATTCACGATAGGGTTGAAGCCCAGAACTGCCTTCCACTATTCGGGAGCGAAGAAATAATACTCGGCGGTGTAGCTGCTTTTAGCCTCAGTGTTGGCCTTTGAGGGATTACAGTTGTCGGCCGGCGGAGGCTGGCCGCCGCGAGTGTGAATTCGTTGAATGCTGCTCACGTGGCTGAATGTGCCCTCCCCTGAGTGAGCCGTAGCCGTAACCAGCAGCCATGGAATGGAAGCTGGGTCAGGCGCATCGACGCGCGCTGCGGCTTTGCCGGTTACCTCACTGCCATCATTGTGTTTCCAGGTGGGGCGGCATAGTGCTTTCCAATTGGCTTACCCTGCAAGTCTGCCAGGTTGGCGTCCGGAGCCTTCAGCGTCCAGGCGTACTTGCCTTCCGGAGTTGGCTGACAGGTATAAATCTGGGATCCTGATGCCTGGGCCTGCAGGATCACTTTTTCCCGCTCCGGCGCCTTAATTTTCTCAGGGACGGCTGGACGGGAGATCGTCTGCCCACTGGCAGCGATAGCAGCCGCCAGGAGAATTGAATGGGCAAAGGCTGTTTTCACGAGCGGGAGTGTACCACCAAAGACTAAAGTCGGGCAGAGTGCAACCGGCAGGGTTAACTACTCACAGAACAGTAGGGAGGGCCTGGCGAGTGCCGATGGAGTATATCGCTGATTCTCGCCAGCGCGGCAGAAAACCTCGTAAAACAGCCCGGCACCTGCGAATTCGCTATGCGAGTAGCGGCTGCAGCGTGCGGGCCGGAGTTGCGAGGTTAAAGGAAGTTCCGGGGTTGACTTACAACGCGCCTTTGAGGCCGAGCACGATGGCTCCGCAGGTTATCGTGTAGTACACAACCACCAGTGTCCAGGCAGTGATTTTTTCAAGAAGCATGGGGAGCCTCCGGTTCGGGGATAGATCTAACCGTCTGCCAGCTGCTTGGGCCAGCACTTCGCGGGTAAGGCGGAGGAGCGGCGGTCCGATCCTTATTTGGTGCTGTCGGCATTCCACCTCGTTTGTCCCGCGGGCACAAGAGCACCGCAGTACAGCTACCCTTCTCTACTGGTACAGAACGGGAGTGGCCGCCTGGACGCGGCCAGTATCGATAATCGCCAATCTTCAGATTGTCCAAAGAGCCATGCGGCGAGGGCAGTGTACGGTCGACGCGAACGCAGGGTCGTTCGACTGCGTTCGGCTGGCGCCTCACTCCGCTCGGGATGACAGGGCTATGAATTTGAATGGGCTCCGCAGGCGGATTCCGGTAATGCTTCCTTCGGCGGCGGTTGCTCCGCTACACTGACATCCTTATGGCGAATCCCATCCAACCGTCCGTCAAGTTGATGAATACTGCTGAATATCGTGAAAACTACGCCAACAGCGTACAAATCAGGGTGAATGTCTGGGACTTCTTTCTCGTGTTTGGAACGCTTCTGCAACAGAGCGAGACGCAAGTCGAAATCCAAAACTTCCAGGGAATCTATCTCAGCCCACAACAGGCGAAGGCGCTGCTGGGCGTGCTTCAGCAAAACGTGACCGGCTACGAGAACGCCTTTGGGGAAATCAAGCTGGATCCGAGAATGATGGGGCAGGGGCCAGTGCACTAGAGCAGGTGACAGGTCTCAGGTCTCAGGTGTCAGGTCTCAGGCCTCGGGTCTCAGGTGTTGGGTCTCACGCCTCAGGTCTTGAATCTTCTACCTGGGCTTGGGGTTTGGGATTTCGCGCGTGGCTTCGGGGCTGCGGCTTGCTCGCGCTTCCTTTTTGTTGGGCGTGACACCGCGACGTGCAAATTGAGACCTCATACCTGGGGCTACGACTTAAGATCTGACGCCAAATCCTCCCCTTATGTCTGCTGACTCCAGATCGCGACCTGCCGGCGCGTTGGTGTTGTTTGCGATCCTTGCAGCGATATTCCTGCTGCACGCTCCGTTGCTTCGGCTTCCCTATTTTTGGGACGAGGCAGGCTACTACGTTCCCGCGGCCCGTGATCTGTTTTTGAGCGGAAGCGTTATTCCGCACTCGACTCCGTCGAACGCGCACCCGCCCCTGGTAATGGCCTATCTCGCGGGCTGCTGGAAAGTCTTTGGATTTTCGCCTCTCGTCACTCGGAGTGCGATGCTGGGGTTCGCGGCATTCAGCCTTCTGGGAGTGTTCCGCCTGGCACAACGGGTCGCGAACCTTGAAGTGGCCATAGCGGCGACGGCGTGCACCGCTCTTTATCCGGTGTTCTTTGCGCAAAGCAGCATGGCGCATGTCGATTTAGCGGCGGCCG
>QIAI01000053.1:0-5634 GCA_003224995.1 Acidobacteriota bacterium | reverse complement strand
TTTGGCTTCTACTGTCCCCGTGGGCAGACCGCATTTTCGGATTCCGCCCCGGGGTTGAAGCGCGAAACTGGGCAGCAATCGCGTCTTTGCTGAGCCCGATTGCAATCCTGATCGCATGGTACGCCTTTCACTACTCGCAAACCGGATACATTTTCGGGAATCCGGAATTTTTCCGCTACAACGTCCAGGCCACAGCGAGTCCTGTGCGCATCGTGCTCGCCTTCCTGATTCGCCTCTGGCAAGCGTTCGGCTATATGCACATGCTCGTGCTTACGCTTTTGATGGCATGGGCGATGACCCGGCCGGCGATCAAGGATGATGATGTGGAGCGCAAACGCATCGGTGTCCGGGCGCAATGCATATTCGCTTTACTCATACTCGCCTATGCGACTTCTATGGCGCTGGTGGGCGGCGCAGTGCTGGCGCGCTACATGTTGACGGTTGTGCCCTTGGTAATCATCGTTGCAGTCTCGACCCTACGCCGCAGGACGCGCGCTTGGCCCGCGTTCATCGTGCTGACGTGCGCTTCCTTTGTGACGGCCTGCTTTCTGAATCCACCGTATGGCTTTGCCCCGGAAGACAACCTGGCCTACCGCGATTACGTGACTATGCACAAAGATGCCGCCGCCTTCCTTCAAGCGCGATACGCGCGGGCGCGAGTGCTCACGGCTTGGCCGGCATCGGATGAAATCAGCCGCCCTTTTCTGGGCTACGTCACGCATCCCTTTCAGATCGTACAAGTCGAAGACTTTACCGTCGAGGAGGTCATGGGTGCGGCCCAAGAGCGTAACCGCTTTGACGTGGCACTGGTGTTTTCCACCAAGTACGAACCGCCGCATCCTTTGCTCGCACATTGGCGGGCCTGGGACAGAATCAAGGCGCGCTTCTTCGGATTTCATCACGACTTGCCCGCTCAAGTCGCAGCGCAGATCCTGGGTGGGCGGATCGTTTTTACGGAGAGCAGCGCTGGACAGTGGGCTGCAGTGATTGAATTGGAACGCGCGCGGGACGCGCAGCGCAATTCACGTTCAAGCGGACATGAGATGGCAGGAATGCGTCTTGACCACCAGCCAAACTTCCCTTCCCTGCGCTAACTGCAGCGCATCGCGTGCGGCGAGCGTGAGGTGAACCTCGAGTTCCACACCCATGTTGACGTACGCGACGCTGATCACATCACGGCGGATCAGAGACGTAATCCGGCCTTGAAGCACATTGCGCGCACTCAAACCTTCGGGACGCTGGGTAGCAAGCAGGATATCTCCGGCGCGGATGCCGATACGTAAGAGTTCTCCCGGTTCGGCGCGCACCAATGGTGTTTCCAACTCAACGCTGGTTCCTTCTAATCTGCAAGTCATGGTTCCGCGGTCTTCGTGCGACGCGAGCACAACGGCATCCAGAATGTTTTCAAACCCGGCTAATTGCGCCACGGTCTCTTGGTACGGCGCACCCATGACTTCATGGGGCGTCCCTTGCGCAAGCACTCTTCCTCGTTCGAGCACGGTGACTCGCTCGCCCAAAGCAAACACTTCGTCACGGCTATGGGTCACGTAAAGAATGGGAATGCGATGCGCTTCGTTCCAGCGGCGGAGATCGTCGAGAATGCGCGCTTTGGTGGGAGCGTCGAGCGCGGCCAAGGGTTCGTCGAGCAACAGGATGCAAGGGTCGGTCACCAAGGAACGGGCGAGTGCGACCCGCTGGCGCTCGCCGCCAGAAATTTCACCGGGCCAAATCGCGGTGATGTCCTGCACACGTTTTGCCGGCGGCAGGCGGTCAAGTCCGTAACCTATGTTGCCCTCTACTGTGAGATGCGGGAACAAGGCGAGTTCTTGAAAAACGTAACCCACGTTTCGTTGTGCCACCGGCAGATTCAGGTGAGAAGCGTGATCGAAAAACGCTCGGGAACCAACGGAGATGCTGCCGCCTTCCGGAGTGGCTAATCCTGCGATGGAATCGAGCAAGGTCGTCTTGCCTGCGCCGGAAGCGCCAAACACTATGGTGAAGCCGGGAGAGGCGACGAGATCGATATCGAGTTCAAATTCGTGCGCGTGCCGTTTGCGAAAACGCGCCGAGAGTGCCCGAGCGTCCTTTGTCGAGTCAGTGGCCAACGGATTGGCGATGGTCTGTGCCATGGGAAGTTGAGATCAATGCTGCAAACTTCAATCCTGTAGAGCCACAGGAATGACGCGTTTTTCGCGAGCGCTTTGTTCTGCTAATTCGATAAGGCGGATCACGTCTCTGGATTGTTGAGGTTTGACGGCGAGTTCTTCCTTCCCCGTGATGGCACGATAGACGTTGCTGTAATACTCGGGATAGCAGCCCGCCAGCGTCGTATATTTCGCGCGTTCCAGTTTGCCATTCGCTTGCGTGATTGTGCCCCAGGCCTCTTTCGGTTCTTCGCCCCAGTGCGGCTGCGCAGGAGAATTACCCTGTTTCAAAGCTTCTTCCTGCGGATCGAGTCCGAACTTCAGGTAACTACCAGTGGTGCCGTACAAAACAAAACGCGGGCTCGGTTCACAGACCAGGCATCCGGCTTTCAATGTCACCTTCAGCGCGGGGTATTCCAGCCGAACCTCAAAGTTGTCGACCGCGACGGCTCCGTCACGCTGTGCGCGCACATCGGCAAAGATGCCTTGGGGCCTGCCGAAGAGAACGACGGCCTGGTCGATCAAGTGAGAGCCTAAATCGAAAAGCACGCCGGAGCCCGGAAGAGCCTGCTCCCGCCACGCTCCGGGCTTCAGGGCGGGGCGAAAGCGATCAAAGCGGCTTTCGTATTCGGCCAGTCTTCCCAGGCGTGCTTGTTGAAGAAGTTGTCGCACGGTCAGGAAATCACCATCCCAACGACGATTTTGAAACACGCTGAGCACACGACCCAGCTTGCGGGAGAGCGCAATCAATTCGTCGGCGTCCTTCGAAGTGATGGTGAAGGGTTTGTCGACCACCACGTGTTTGCCGGCCTGCAGCGCTTTTGCAGCAAGTTCCAGGTGAGTGATGTTCGGAGTGGCGACGACCACCAGGCCAACGCTGGGTTCTGCGAACAAGTCATCGGCATTGCGGAGGACCTTGGCTTCAGGATATTTCTTCTCGGATTCATTTCCGTGGCGCAGCACGATATGCGAGAGCCGCAAATTCGGATTCGCATGGATCAGGGGAGCATGGAACACCTGCCCCGCGAGACCAAAGCCAATGAGACCGACGTTCAAGGGATTTTCCACAACGACATTCTAAGCGCAGCCAGGGCTGCGGCAAAAATCGCTCGCATGGAATGAGCTATAATCGCGCCTTTCCAGTGATTCCAGAGCGTTCGGGAGATGGTGCATGGCGCAGGTAAGTCGTTCGCCCAAGGTCTATGACGTTTGCATAGTGGGATCGGGAGCTGCGGGCGGGACTGCAGCCAAGATCCTGACCGAGGGTGGGCTGAGCGTGGTGATGTTGGAGGCGGGACCAGCGCTGGATCCGAGTGAGGATTTCAAGGAACACGTATGGCCCTACGAGCTTCCGCATCGCGGCGCCGGAGTCGGCGGACATGCCTTGGAGCCGGAAAACAGCCTGGAGAATGAATTCATCGCTCCCACCGGGGCATGGAGCATTGAAGGCGAACCCTATTCCTCCGCGCCGGGCTCGACGTTCCGCTGGTATCGCTCGCGCATCGTGGGCGGACGCACCAATCACTGGGGTCGAATCGCCTTGCGCTTCGCGCCGGTGGATTTTCGGGCGAAGACGCGCGATGGCCTGGGCGACGATTGGCCGATCACCTATGATGATCTGGCCCCGTACTACGACAAAGTGGAGTCGTACATCGGGGTATTCGGCACGAAGGAAAATATTTCCAGTGCGCCTGATGGAATCTTTCTGCCTCCTCCCAAGCCGCGATGCAACGAAGTGCTGGTAAAGCGGTACTGCGACAAGCTGGGAATTCTTTGCATTCCGTCCCGCATGGCAATCATTACCCGCGCGTTGAATGGACGCGTCGCCTGTCATTACTGCGGACAGTGCGACCGCGGGTGTAAGACAGCATCGAATTTCAGCTCCAGCCAGGTCATGATCCCGCCAGCCCAAGACACAGGCCGGCTCACGCTGATCACTCATGCCATGGCGCGCGAGGTGCTGATGGGTAAGGACGGCAAGGCGGAAGGAGTTTCCTATGCCAAGGCAGTGATGCTGGCAGCGAGCGCTTGCGAGTCGGCGCGTTTGCTGCTGAATTCGAAATCCAGCCAGTTCCCCGACGGCTTGGCAAATTCTTCCGGAGTTGTGGGCCGCTATCTCACCGATTCTGTCGGGAGCGATGGCGGAGGTTACTTCCCGCAAATGGAAAAAGTTCCTCCGCACAATCACGACGGCATTGGCGGAATGCACATGTACGTGCCCTGGTGGAAATTCGATCGCCAGAATGATTTTCCGCGCGGGTATCACATCGAGTTGTGGGGAGGACGGCATATGCCCGGCGTGCGCATGTTCCATGAGACCTGCGACGTGGTCGAAGGCTATGGCGTCGGGCTGAAACAGCGCCTGCGGAAGGATTACGGGACCTACCTCGGCTTCTCCGGCCGAGGCGAAATGATTCCCAACTCCGATACCTATTGCGAGATTGATCCCGACAGCGTGGATCAATGGGGCATTCCGACGCTGCGTTTCCATTTCAAGTGGTCGGACCATGAGATCAAGCTGGCGAAGGATATGCAGGAGACTTTTCGGTCAATCGTCGAAGCGGCCGGCGGCACCTACACCACCAAGACTCTGACGGATGGGCCAAATCCATACGGGATCGCCGATGGTGGGGTGATCATTCACGAGATCGGAACGGCGCGCATGGGCGGGGATCCCAAAACATCGGTGCTTAACGGCTACTGCCAGGCTCACGACGTGAAGAATCTGTTTGTCACGGACGCAGCCGGCTTCGTCAGCAATCCCGACAAGAATCCCACGCTCACCATCATGGCGGTGTCGTGGCGAGCGTCAGAATACCTGTTGGGGGAAGCGAAGAAGGGCAATCTATAAAGTTTTACGAGCAGGAGAACGCGCTACATGCCGAAAAATTCGGTAACTCGCCGGGACGTTTTAAGGACATTAGCCATGGGCGCGATGGGCGGATCGGTCCTGCAGTTGATTCCGCTGCAGGCAGCCGAGCAAGTCCATCACATGGTGAAGCAGGAAAAAGCTCGTGCCGTGGCCGGCAAGTACCGGCCGAAATTCTTTTCGGCCCATCAATATGCCACGCTGACGGCACTATGCAATGCAATCCTGCCCGCGGATGACCAGTCCGCGGGAGCGGTGCAAGCGGGAGCGCCCGAATTTATCGACCTGCTGACCAGCGAAAACAAGCAATATCAACTCGCACTCGGCGGCGGGCTTATGTGGCTGGACGGCCTGTGCACGGATCGCTACGACCATCCTTACCTGTCGTGCAGCGCCACGCAGCAGAAAGAAATACTGGACCTGATTGCGTATCGGAAGAATGCTTTGACCGACGCCGGCATCAGCCAAGGGGTGGAGTTCTTCGCCTTTCTGCGGCGACTTACCAGCGACGCCTTCTACAGCAGCGAGATCGGAATCAAAGACCTGCAGTACGAGGGCAACACCTTCTTGCGGGAGTTTCCAGGGTGCCCGCCAGTTCCCGAGAGCTAGCCACACTGGATC
>QIAI01000300.1 GCA_003224995.1 Acidobacteriota bacterium | reverse complement strand
AAAGGGAAAGCGCGCCCAGTGCCAGGGTGGCGCGAAAAATCCTGTCATCGTTCTACCCGATGCCGACATGCAGATGGCCACGCAGATTATCGCCGACAGTGCGTTTGGCTGCGCAGGACAGCGTTGCCTCGCGGTCTCCGTTGCCGTCACCATCGGCGAAGCGCAAAAGACTTTCCGCGATGCCATTGCCGAGTCGGCCTCCAAGCTTCGCGTGGGCAACGGTCTCGAAGAGGGCGTTCAGATGGGGCCGGTGATCACGAAACAAAGCAAAGAACGAATCGAGTCGCTTATTGGAATGGGAGAGAAGCAAGGTGCCAAGGTTTTAGTCGATGGACGCAGTCCCAAGATCCCGCGCCACGAACACGGCAATTTCGTGAAGCCCACGATTCTCGATAGCGTGCCCGCCTCCAGTGAGCTGTCGCACACCGAAATTTTTGGTCCAGTCCTCAGCATGGTTCACGCCAACGACATGGACGAGGCGATGGCTTTCCTCGAGCGCAATCCATACGGCAATCAAGCTTCGCTGTTCACTTCCAGCTTTCGCTATGAAGCCCCCGCCGGAAATATCGGCATCAATATCGGCGTCGCCGCGCCCATGGCGTACTTCCCATTCAGCGGCTGGAAAGACAGCTTTTTCGGAATCATGCACGGCCAGGGCCGCGATTCCGTCGAGTTCTACACCGAGAAAAAAGTAGTCGTCGAGCGCTGGGCCAAAGAGCACTCGAGAAAGTTTTAAAGTGCTAGTGGAGCGACGGGCGTCCTCGCCCGTCAGCATTTTCTTCATGTGATTTCGTGTCCTGGATGATTTACGCGCGTCTTCAACCAGGATCAGGAAAACAGATCGACGTTAGGAGTTCCGCGGATGACTATCGAAACCAGTTCTCCCACCATGACCGGCCAAGAAATCGTCGACCTTACCAAGAAGCACACACTCTTTGAATGGTCCGCCCAATCGAAGGTCGATCCCATCCCCGTGGCCCGCGCCAAGGGCATCTATTTCTGGACACCCGAAGGGAAGCGCTTCATCGACTTCAACAGCCAGTTGATGAGCGTCAACATCGGACATGGCGACGAACGCGTGATCAACGCCATCACGGAGCAAAGCTGGCCGAAATCACTCCGGGCGATATCGACACCTTCTTTTTCACCAATGGCGGCGCCGAAGCCAACGAGAACGCCATCAAGATTGCCCGCTTCTTCACCGGCCGACACAAGATCATGGCCCGTTATCGCTCCTATCACGGCGCGACGGCTGGCAGCATCACGCTCACCGGCGATCCCCGACGCTGGGCGGCCGAGCCTGGCATCCCCGGAGTGGTGCGCGTCCTCGATCCCTATCACGGCATCGAACGCGGCTGGGAATCGGCCGAAACGTCACTCGCTATGATCGAGGAAGTGATCCAACTCGAAGGTCCGCACACCATTGCAGCATTCATTCTCGAAACCGTGGTTGGCACCAACGGCATTCTGATTCCCCCGGATGGCTACATGCAGGGCGTTCGCAAACTCTGTGACAAGTACGGCATCCTGATGATTGCCGACGAAGTCATGGCCGGTTTCGGCCGAACCGGCGAGTGGTTTGCCATCGATCACTGGAAAGTCGTGCCTGACCTGATCTCGATGGCCAAGGGTCTGACCTCGAGCTACCTGCCTCTGGGCGCAGTCGGGATGCGCCACCACATTGCGCAGCATTTCCAGGATAAGGTTTTTTACGGTGGCCTGACCTACAACAGCCACCCCATGGGCTGCGCCGCCGCGCTGGCGACGATTCGCGTCTATGAAGAAGACTCCTTGATCGAGAACACTCGCAAAATGGGTGCCATCTTGAAAGACTTCGGCGCACAAATGCAGAAGAAGCATCCCTCGGTCGGTGCCGTACGTTCCATCGGGCTGTTTGGTATTTTCGAGTTGATTCGCAACCGTACTACCAGGCAACCTATGGCTCCGTTCAACGGGGCTTCGGAAGAAATGGCCGCGCTGGGAAAATTCTTCCGCGAAAACGGCCTCTACACCCTGGTTCGCTGGAATACTTTCTATACCAACCCGCCGCTCTGCATCAACGAGCAGCAGTTGCGCGAAGCCTTCGCCATCATCGACAAGGGACTTGAGATCACGGATCGGGCGGTAATTTCGTAGAACGGAAGCACTGCCATGTAGAACGGAAACTCTGCCACCTGTCTTGGCCTCGGTGTGATCAAAGTCACATAGAGATGTGACAATCGCGACTGAGCCTGGACTGGTTCAGCGCCATACGGGGAGCGCTGTATGACGGGACTAAAAGTTGTCTGGCGAAATAAGAAAGCCACACCGCGAGCGCGGCGCTGGCATCCATTGGCGCGTGACGTAGGCCGCCGCTTGTACGTGGTCGAGGAGCTGGTTATACAAGGCGACCTGAAACGCTGGGCGCAATCGATTGCTTTGGAAGTGATTTCCGGTAAACGGCCCTTGGCGCAAAGCCCGTCCGTGCCGAAATCTCCAAAACTTTACGACGTCAAAGCACACAAGCTGACGGTGTGAAGGCCATACGGCCAGCCCGCTTACCGTGTCAGGCGATTGTATTTTTTCAGCACTTCGCGCAGCCGGTCATGAGGCAGTGCGATAACCTCGAAATCATTAATCCCTTTCATGGTTTCGGCTGCAACCATCGCGTTGATCACGGCCTCTTCCGTGGACTGCACCGTCGCCAGAAACAGGGGATTCATCTGTTCGTTGGGCAGCATCGTGATCTGGTGCGTTTTCTTGGTATCGGCAGCCCCGGGATTCGCGCTTGAGAAGGCAATGAAAATATCGCCCGACCCATCTCCTGAAAAACTTCCGTCTCGTCCCAGCCCGAGAGAAACCCTGCGTACCAGTCTCTTCAATTGCGTCGGGATCAGCGGCGCATCAGTAGCTACTACCACGATGATGGATCCGACGTCGTTATCGCGGACTTTGTGATCCGCAATTTCGCGGCCCACGGGAACTCCGGCAATCCGCAACTGGCTGCGCCAGCCATAGTTACATTGCACCAGCACACCCACCGTATAGCCGCCATACTTCGCATCCAGCACCCGCGACGACGTTCCAATCCCTCCCTTGAATTCATTGCACACCATGCCCGTGCCGCCGCCCACGTTGCCCTCGTCAACTGCGCCGCCATGAGCCGTGTCCAGCGCCTGCCACGCGTGTTCCGGCTTCACGTGAAATCCATTAATGTCGTTGAGATCGCCATCGTAGGTTTCTTCTTCACGCGCCAGGCGATCACTGCGTCGCGCACTACCCCTACGCTGTGGGTATTGGTAATCATCACGGGACCATCCAGAAAACCGGAATCCTCGAGCCAGGTGGTGCCCGTCATCTCGCCGTTACCGTTGAGCGTGAACCACGCGCCAAAGACAGGATCGGTGGAATCCTTGCCGCGGGGCAGCACGGCCGTGACGCCGGTGCGAATCGGTCCTTCGCCAACCTTCAGTTTGCCCGATCCGGAAATCAGCGTGGTGTGACCGACCTCCACTCCTTTTACATCGGTGATCGCGTTGTACGGTCCAGGCATGCCGTCGAAAGGCACTCCCAGATCGCGCGCGCGAACTTTCGACTGAGCGGCAGCAGTCGCGCTGAGCACCAGACAAATGGCGAGCGCCACCATAAAGACTTGGTATGACGAAAGAGCTGAGTTATGGCACATCGCTTTTGCCTTTTTATGCATCCAGTTCCCCATGTTGCGGGCTTAGACTCCGTCACAAATCTGCAAGACGGGCCGCAGTATAAAGCACCGTCGCCGGGTTAGAATTAATTTCGGCGTAAAGGAGACCTCATGGAAGGCTGGAAAAAAGCAGTTGTGGCGGGATCCGCGGGTGGGGCGGCAATTCTCTTTTTGAAGAAAAGATGGCCGGCTGGCGTGCTTACCGCCGGGATTGGGCTGGCCCTGCTGGCTTCTGAGTATCCCGAAAAATTCGAGGAGCTGCAGGATTCCTTGCCGGAGTACTTCGAAAAAGGAATGAAACTGATGGAGAGGGTCTCGCGTGCCGGAGAGAAAATCGCGGAATTTGCGGACCAGGGAGGTCGCGGTTTTTGGGAGGAACTGTCGTCCTAGCCGTCGAAACCAGGAAGTCTGACCGACGAGCGGCCAGCTTCCAGGCTAGCGAAGATTGTCGAGTTGCCCCGTCCGGCGCATACCTGTTGGCTACTCGATGCCGAGTTGCTTGCGTGCATCCGCACTCAGGCGCTCCGGTGTCCATGCGGGAGTCCAGACGATATTCACCGACACCGCTCCCACGCCCGGTAGTTGCTCCAGCCGCGAGCGCACCTGCTCGCTGATCTGCACGTGCGCAGGGCAGCCTTGCGCGGTTAGAGTCATATCGATCGTGACGTCCTGCTTGCCTTCCGCTGCAGGCGCGAAGCGCACTTCGTAGATGAGGCCCAGATCTACGATGTTGACCGGAATTTCCGGGTCATAACACTGCTTCAACGCGCTCATCACTTCTTCTTGTGTAACCGGCATCCATTCTCCTGCCAAAGCCGCTCGGGCAAAGGCGTTTCCCTGATTGTAACGTAAGGCCCCAATTCTGCTGATGGACAACATCCTCTTCGCTTCGCCGCCTCAGTCTTTTACATAGGATGCCAGTCCGTTGCCGAAGGACCAATCGTCCCGATCGTTGGGCGAAAGAATGATGTGTACGTCTTGCGCCCGTATTCCAGGTTTCTCGGCCAACAACTCGGCCATGCGTTTGTACAATGCTTTTTTCGTTTCGGTATCGCGCCATCTTCCCGCCACAATGTGCACCAACACGATATCGTTGCTGCGCTGCACCCCAAGATAGTTCGCATCGTAACGCAGATCTTCCGTTTCGCATTGATGGATGATCTGGAACAGGTCATCGGCGGGCACGTGAAAAGTCTCGTGCAGCGCCTGATGCACGCCGTCTGCGATGGCGCGAACGTATTCCCGCGGCTTACCCTTCACCAGCGAAATGTTGACGAGTGGCATGCGAGTCTACCCTGCCTTTCTGGCCTGTTTAGGGCAATTTGATTCACACGGCCGAGGCCGGGATTCACGACCAGGGTCCATTTGCACCATAAATTCCTGCCCGTACTGCCGGCGGGTGCATCCAAGCCTGCGCGACCGCGCTATCTGGTGTGGATCGTGGCGATCCCAAAAAAGACTTGCCGTCCGTGTGGGCCTTGCGGTCACGTGCCTGAAAGCAGGCTTCGTTTGATACCTTAATGCGATGGGATTTAATCCGGAAGTAAAGCAGAAGATTCAACTCGCGCTGGCGCTTGCCATTGCTGTAGCCGCCGTACGTACAGGCTATGTCCTTTACGAACGCCACGCCTCCAACAAAAAGGAGTCGCAAGCGCAGGCCGCGCCGCCGCTGAATCCCGATTATTACGTCACGCCCAAGAAGCTCCATCCTTACGATCTGAAATCAGCGCGCGAGTTGACCCAGCAACCCGTCTGGGTGAAGGAAGGCTACCGCTATCCCTACTATCCCTATAACCCTGGCACCCGCCATGTTGACTTCGAACACGAAGCCGGCATGCTCCGGCCCATCCAACGTCTCGAGATCAAAGACGTCATAACCGACATGGCTCCCAACTCCGGTGGGCAAAAGCAGGTCATGGCTCTGTTCGAGCTGGATGGCAAAAGCTATGCCGTCCAGATCGGCCTGATCAAGGATGGCGATTATAAAATTTATTCCGACGAAATGCTGTTCGTGCAGGATCCGCGAGTGTTATACCAACACTGGTCGCCCGACGTGTGGGCATCAGTAGAGAAACATGAAGTCAAGCCCGGCATGAATGAACTTCAGGCTGACTTCGCCATCGGCATGGGACGTCCGGAAAAGCAGGACGATCCTTCCTGGAAAACCGTGCACTACCCCAACGGCGGAAATCCCCTCACCATCACCTATCACGACGGCAAGGCCACCGAGATCAAACCCGATAAGCCCTCGTGAAAAAGCAAGGCTCTGGGCTTTAGGTCTGCTTATTTTAGCAACCACTAAGGACACGAAGTAATCACGAAGCCTTCGATTCATTCCTTCGCGTAACCTTCGTGGCCTTTGTGGTTAAGCTTTATTCAAAGATAGCGTGCCGCTAGTGACTCAGATTGCGATTGACGCAAATTTCCGCCTCAAGGGATAAGGGCATAACATCACCCAGCAAAACAGTTATTCGCATCAGTACCCTTATTTGCATCCGTGGGGTGAAATTGAAGAGTCGTGTCTACCTACCTGATTGCCACGGTACCCACTTCCGTCCTCGGAGCAGAAGTCACTTTCGACTTTTCCAGATAGAGCAAACCGAACCCGATAAACATTGTGGGTTCCACGACAGATGTTGCTCCGATTGATGCTGCCGTCGCTACCTTCCATTACACTCAACTAGCCACTACCTGAATCGATAGCCCTTACTGAACGGAGTCACAATCCATGGCCCAGGCCTACAAGCTGCTTGGATTTGTCGTGATAGCGATCCTCTACGTGGTAATCGGGATCATGGCGGCAAGGGGCACCATCTGCATCTTCCGGAAAATTCTCTCCCCTAAGGCAGAGCAGACCTTCTATGCGATGTCGCTGATCTTAGTCGCCGCCCTTTATCTGGCTTTCGCGGCTTACTTCGGAGCCGCGACCGCCTGGCAATTGGAGACGACCGTGGTGGTGGCATTTGTCGCCATAGGGTTGCTGGGTGTGCGCCTGCCTTTCGCCCTGATCATTGGATATTCCCTGCACGGTCTGTGGGACCTGTTGCACGAACTCCAGGCGCATGGAGGCCACTCCGCGTTCGAGCCTGGCAAACTGACCGCCATCCCGCTCGCCTACGGATTCTTTTGCGCGGCCTTCGACTTCTACATGGCGGCGTATTTCTATCGCCGACGCGTCGAGTGGAGTGTCGCGCGCAAGGCGATCCCACACTGAGGTAGGGCGTCCTAAAGCAAAGTTTTCTGAGCACTCTTCTGGAAGTGAGTTCTTGACTGCTACGCCTGTTTTAGGGCCCTGCTCTCACGTGATACAACGAAAAGCCGCCCAGATATTGGGCGGCTGACCTCGCCTCATGATGATCTCCTTTTTCATTGCAGTGAGTGTAGGGTTGAGTTCGTATTGATCCTCTGCAAACGCGAGCACGCGCAGAGGCCGATATCGAACCAGTGGTGCCTGCCGCGAAGGCCTCCGACGGCCATGATTGTTTCGTCGGGACCCGAAGCCCGGGCCAATTTAGGCATCGCACCGCTGCTTCTGAGGGCGCTGTGAAGCGCTCCCCTCAGCGAATTTGCACACGCACCGCATTTTTCAGCATTCTCTTTGACGGACCTTGCCCAAAACCTGCGCCTAGCCTGTAGCTCCCGACCCGCCGCAGTGTTACTCTCCAGCGCAAGGAGAATCCCATAGTCACCGCTCCCACAGCCCGTATGCCTGGGTGGACTTGGGCGGCCCCGCTCCTCGCCTGGATCATTCTGATCCTTCACTTCATCGTGGGTATGAACCCGCTGGTCGATATCGCCTCCGCCATCGCGCTGATCGCAACCGTCTTCGCCGCCGTCTATCACGCAGAAGTCGTTGCCCACCGGGTAGGCGAACCTTTCGGCACGCTGGTGCTCGCGATCGCCGTCACCATCATCGAGGTCGCGCTTATTGTCTCCGTCATGATCACAGGAGGCCCAGCCACAACCACACTGGCTCGCGATACCGTCTTCGCCGCCGTCATGATTGTTTGCAATGGCATCATAGGGCTCTGTCTGCTTGCCGGAGGCATGCGCCACTTCGAGCAGGATTTCCACGTGAAAGGAGCGGGTGCCGCGCTTGCCGTGCTCGCGGCGCTGACCGTGCTCTCACTGGTTCTCCC
>QIAI01000299.1 GCA_003224995.1 Acidobacteriota bacterium | reverse complement strand
CGCTGGCCCGAGGATTGCTGGGCGATGCGGGCATTGGATGGCATATCCGGACCGGCGAGTTGATTCTCGCGAATCGTTCGGTTCCGCATGCGGATCCATTCTCCTCCACGATGCTGGGGAAGCCCTGGTATGCATGGGAATGGCTGTACGACGCCGGGGTCGCGGCGATTCACCACTCGGCGGGGCTCAATGGAGTGGTGTTCGCGAGCGCGCTGGTGATCGCCCTGACTTTCACCCTGCTGTTCCGAAGGATGCTGGCGCAAGGCGCCAACCTGGTGGTCGCGGTCGGCTTGCTGTTGCTGGCGTTCGCGGCGTCGACCCTTCATATGTTCGCGCGGCCGCACGTGGTGGGCTGGCTGCTGACTCTCGTGTGGTTTGGAATTCTCGATCAATTCGAGAGTGGAGCAAAGCCGCGCAGCCTGCTGTGGCTCCCGCTTCTAATGCTGCTCTGGGTCAACCTGCACGGGGGCTTCGTGCTGGGACTGATTCTGCTCCCGATCTACTGGTTGGCGGCCCTGAGTGGTTATTTGGCCGGACGCAGCCAGGAAGGCCGTCGAGCTTCTGGTGTGCGCTTGCAGGCGCTCAGCTGGGCGGGCGTGATTTCATTTGCGCTCACTTTCGTGAACCCGTACGGATACAAACTTCATATCCATATTTATCGATATTTGACAGATCGCTTCCTGATGGACCACATCGACGAATTTCTTTCGCCGAATTTCCACGGGCTCCCGCAGAAGTGTTTCGCAATACTGATCCTGCTCACGATGCTCGGAATTGCGGCAGGCAGGAAAAGACTATGTATAAGTCACCTGCTGATCATTGCGTTCGCGGTTTACACGGGATTGGTTGCAGCCCGCAACATTCCGGTGTCGTCGGTGCTGCTTACGCTGATAATTGCGCCGCAGCTTTCCTCGTGGCTGCGAGACGCGGCGGCAGGGAACTCGATCCCGGATACAGGCAGGCGAGTTGCGGGGGCCCTGAACTCGTTCAGCGGCCGCATGGCCAGGCTTGATTCCGAACTGCGGGGACACTGCTGGCCGGGTTTGATGGTTTTGTTGGGACTTTGGATATGCGGCCACGGCGGCCAACTGGCAAGTCATCAAGTGATGACATCTGAATTCGACTCTGCCCGGTTCCCGGTAGCCGCTGCGGAGTTTCTCGAGCGCAGTGGAATACAGGGCCCCGTGTTCTGCCCGGATCGATGGGGAGGATACTTGATCTACCGACTTTATCCCGGAGTGCGGGTGGCAGTGGATGACCGGCATGATCTGTACGGGGCTGAGTTCTTAAAGCGCTACTTGAAGATCGTGCATGGCCAGCCGGGTTGGCAGGATGCGCTGGACGAGATGAAAGCGGGATGGGTTCTGGTCCCGGCGGACTCGACCCTGAATAGCTTGCTGACGGAAACGCAGGTATGGAGCGTGGCTTACCGGGATCCGACGGCTATATTGTTTCGGCACAGAGGGCGCGTACCCTAGCTCATCGGAAATCTGACGGTTGCGGACGGCAGTCGCCCAGCTTAGCGGGTGTCGATGTTGAACCCGAGCAGAACGTTGACTTCCACGGGGTCGTTGCCACGGAGCGCGGGGATGAACTTCCAAGTGGCCAGAGCGGCGACCACTTTGTTGGTGGGCGCTCCCGGATCGGCTTCAATTTGATGAAAGTCACGCAGCACTCCGGAGCCGTCGAGCTGGCAGCGAATGATGATGCGGGAATGATTGAGCGTCACCGGCAGGTTCGCGAGTAAAACTTCCGGACTGGTAAGTTCCTGGGAGTAGAGCTTGGTGGCGGAGGTAGCGTCGGCAAACTGCATGACAACCGTGCCGGAGCCCGTGGGAATGTACTTGGTGTACACCTTGTCGCCGTGGAGCATGCCGTAGAAATTGAAGGCTCCACCGGAACGCGATGTACCTTCAACGGTGACGTCAAGATTACGACGCTTGCCGGCGGTTGGGGAGCGGCCGGGAGCTGTGCTTTCGGAATCCGGAGATCCGAAGCTCGGCAAAGTAATGGTGGAAGTACTCCCGCCTGAAATCGAAACCCCTGGAGCAGGAGGCTGGCCGTTGGTGCCATTTCCGGCTCCGCCAGGCCCTGGATAAGGCGAAATGCCGCCGTGCGAGTTCGGATCCGAACCTTTGCCCGTGCCAGCTTTGGCGGCTCCAGAACCTTCGCCGCTCATACCACTTCCAGGACCGTTTCCGTGACCAAGTCCGGCGCCTCCACCGGCGCCTCCCAATCCTGATTTTGCGTTGCCCGAGGGCGACATTGCGAGGGACCCTGCTGTAGCGTTCCCGGGCACGCCGAGAGCCGATCCAGGCTGGCTCGAGACCACGACTCCCTTTCCAGCACCCGTTCCTCCCGCCGGCGAGGGCGGGGCGACTACGGAGCCTGCGTCGAGCGGACCGCCCAGACCGCCTCCGCGACTTCCACTCCCATGGCCAGCGAGATGGTCCGCAGCTCCCAGGCTTGGTGGGGGCGGCACAACGTCTGCGGATGCAAGGGCGCCACCGCGACCCATTGCGCCCCTACGCGCGCCATCGGTCCCGAACGTTGGGGGTGGTGGAACCACGTTGTCGGCAGAAAGAACCGTGCCCATGCCGCCGGCTCTCTGATTGCGGCCTGAACCTCCGCCGCTGAGCGAACTTCCCGGGCTGACGCTGGGAGGCGGAGGCACGATCTGGGTGGCAGCGCTCATGCCCACGATGGCCCGCGGATCCTGGGAACGTCCCCCGAGTTGCACCGGAGGAGGAATTACTTTGGGGTCTGACAGGCTTGACCCTGTGACCGAGCGATCGTTCGTCACCTGAGAAGGCGGGGGAGCAATGACGGCGGGAGCAGGCATGTTCAGCTTCGCGGCCTGGATAGCCTCGCGTTGAGGAGCAGAAACTGGCGGCGGCACGATACTGCTATTGGAGGCTGCGGGCCCACGAAGGGGCGGCGCTTCGCGCTGGACGTCAGCGGGCGAAGGCTGCACGACGGGACTGTTCATTGAAACCAGGGCATGTTGATCCCGCGGAATATCATTCGGCGCGGGCGCCACAATCGGGGTAGATAGGCCCATCACTTGGCGACGGCGATCAGTCGCGGAGTTTACCGGCGGCGGGACCACCGAGCTGTCGAGCTGCGGAGTCGGCCGTAACTCGCGCAGCGTTTCGGGCGGCGGAGCGATGATTGCGTTTTTTGAAAAAACTGGCGCAGCCGATGTCTTCAACCCTTCGGCAGGCGGCGGACCCGGAATCGGTTTCAGAGCAAGAAGATTTGCGACCGGGAAGGCAGATACGGGCAGCTTGAGATTAGGGGCATCGACCACCTTTTCGCTGGTGGGGTTGCCGCGAGCCACTTTCAGAGTCTGGGTCTTGTGGAAGGCCTCGTCGCCGCCGGCTCGTCCGCTCTTGCCCATCTGGGCTCCCCCGAAATCCTGGACTTGCGGCAACTCGGTGCCGTGGTAGTAGATGACTTCGTGCTGCTTTGGCAAGGTTGGGGGCCGGAAGGGCTGCAGAAGCGCCAGTTTGCCAGGGAGAATGATAACGATCGCGAGCAGAATCGCCTCGGCTCCCCAGGACACCAGAATTCCGCGCAGGGGGAATAGGCCAAGCGGCGTTTCACCCGCGAGGGCGGCCGGGGAACGGCCAAGGGCCGGCCCGATCGCCGAGCGAAACTCCCGCCACGGCGACGACCATTCCACCAATAATTTGGGCCCTTCAATCATGCGGGGGCGTTGACTCCTGGAGCGCGCGTATCGATTTCAAGCTGATCCCCTATTGTAGTGCCCGTCAAGCGAACCGTGTTTTCCGGAAGTTCTAGAACGGATGCGGCAGCCAGGCGCACAGGGGCCCACCGCCACGGCGGCAGAGCCGGCTCGAGGTGCAGGACGATGTTGTCTCGGGTCAGATAAACGACGTCAATCGGGAAGCGCATCCACAGCGTGTGAACCCCATGGCAGGGTACGATCAGAAGACCCTGCTCTTGCCCAAAATCGGAGGAAGGCTTCCCCATCAGACCGCGAAAACGCGACCAGTGAGTATCGGCAACGAACAGACGGGTGGCGAGGTACTGGCGGCGCGTGCGATTGAACGCGTAGCCGCAGGCGATAGAGGCCGACATCACAACTCCCAACATCTTCATCCTGACAACATCCGCGCGCTCAACTTACGAGTGTGCGGTACAGCTGAATAATGGCCGGTCCTAGAGTTACGATGATGATGGATGGCAGGACGAACACCACCAGGGGAGGAACCATCTTAATTGTGGTCTTGGCAGCCTGTTCTTCGGCACGCTGACGACGCTCGGTACGCAGGGAATCGGAGTAGCGCCTTGACGTCGTCAACCCCAGTGCGATTGTAGAGATTGCGGAGGGCCTCCGCGCGGGGTTTGCCTGCGCGTAACTCAAGATTCATGAGATAGAACTCGTCGCCCAAGTCGGGATGAGCGTGGCGCAGATCTTCTCCCACGCGCATCATGGCCTGATCGAGGGCAAGGCCGGCCTCCACGCAAATCACGGTTAGATCGAGGGCATCCGGCATGCCTAGCCGGATCCGGGTCTGCCGATCATTGATCATGCGCTTGAGGAAGAAGCGCGGGATGAAGAAGCCAAGACCGGTGACCCCGATAAGCAGAGGCGGGGACTTCACGCCGCTGATGATTAGAACGGAAATGAGACCGATGGCAGCGAATAAGACGCGGATGCCCTGGTAGACGGTCAGATGCCGTGCTTCGCGGTAGCCGGCTTGAATCAGCCAGCCGCGGGTACGATTCGTATCGGTGGGCGAGAGCGGAAGTGCCTTGCTGAGGGGATCGAGAGCCTGCTCGATGCGTTGTCTAATGGCGGGCTTTTCCTGAACCTGGGGACGCTGCCAGGCAAGCGACCGCAGGCGCTGGCCGAGGATGGAAGACGGAGCGTAGGCTGCCGCGCCGAAGGCGAAGATCGCCGCAGCGATGGTGACGAAGACCAGGACCGCCAGAATAAGCGCCATAAGGGGTTACACCTGGATCCGAATGATTTTGCGGATCACGAAATAGCCCACCGTCTGCAAAGCGATGCCGATGACCAGCATGAAGTGGCCAATGGGATCGGTGAACAGCGGCTTGATGAATTGTGGGTTCATGAACATCATACCCATCACGATGATTGGCGGCATTCCCATCAACAGGAGCATGGTGAGGCGGCCTTGCGCGGTATAGACGCGCACCTGGCGCATGATTTTAAAGCGCTCGCGGATCACGTATGACAGGTTGTCGAGAATTTCCGCTAAATTGCCGCCGGTTTCGCGTTGCAGCATGACAGCGGTAACGAAGAATTTGACGTCGACCAGGGGCACACGGTCCACGAGATTGGCCAGAGCTTCGCGCACCGGAAGGCCGAACTTCTGTTCTTCGAAGAGCTTGCGGAACTCCGTGGCGACGGGTTCGGCGATTTCGTCGGAGATCATTTCCAAAGCAGTGGTGAAAGCATGGCCGGCGCGAACCGCTCGGGCCAGGGTATCAATCGCTTGCGGAAACAATTCCTCGAACTCATCGAAGCGCTTGGACCGCTTGTACGAGGCGAAAGAATAGGGTAGAAAAAGCCCGAGCAAAAGCCCAACCCAGGCGAAGACGACATTCTTATTC
>QIAI01000298.1 GCA_003224995.1 Acidobacteriota bacterium | reverse complement strand
GCTATTGCGCTGGCAGCATATCGCGCCAGCAGCACAAGTGATCGGCGAGCGGGGGACGCTGGAAGTTCTGCGGCAGCTGCAGGGCTTTGAAATACCAGCTAATGCATGGGAGCGCCAGATCCTGGCGCGCCGCATCGCCGACTACGATCCTAAGTGGCTTGACCAACTCTGCCTCACGGGCGCGGTCGGTTGGGGACGGCTCTCCCCGCACCCGGCGACACTGGAAGATTCGGCGGAAGGCAAGCGGCGCGTGATTCCTACCAGCGTTGCGCCCATCACATTTTTCATTCGAGAAGAGGCCGACTGGATGACGCCCAAACATCCGGGCGCCGATCAGCCCGAGGCGCGAGGATTGAGCCCAATTGCACGGCAAGTTCTGGACTTCCTGCGGCAGCGTGGTGCTTCGTTTTTTACTGACGTGGTACGCGGAACCGGCAAGCTTAAGGCTGAAATCGAAACCGGATTATGGGAACTGGTTGCGGCCGGATTGCTGACTGCCGACGGCTTCGATAACCTGCGCTCACTGATCGATCCCAAGCGGCGCGCCGGACAAGGCTCGGGGCGCACGGCACGTCCCCGGCATAGCAGCGGACGCTGGGCATTGCTTCACACCGGAGATGCGGTCGAGAAAAACCGTTCCGTGGAGTCTGCTTGCTGGATGCTGCTGAAACGCTATGGCATCGTGTTCCGCGATGTGATTGCGCGTGAAGCTAACCTGCCCACCTGGCGCGAGCTCCTGATCGCGTTCCGCCGGCTGGAAGATCGCGGAGAAATTCGGGGCGGCCGGTTTGTCGATGGCTTCCTGGGCGAGCAGTTTGCGTTGCCGGTGGCGGTGGACTCGGTTCGAGCCATGCGGAAGCTGCCGGCTTCGGGCGAGACGATTACAATTTCCGCCGCCGATCCGCTCAATTTGGTTGGAATTCTCGTTCCCGGCGACCGCGTGCCCGCCATCTCGGGGAAGACGGTGATGTTCAAGGATGGAGTTACGGAGGTTCCCGCGATGCAAGAGCCGGTACGCATCGACGTAGCCGCCATCGGCTAGTGTGATGTCCCCAGAAATAAATAGCACAAGGAAAATCCTGAGTGAAGAGAACCGGTCATTTAAAAACACAAGGTCCCTCCACTCCGCTTCGCTCCGGTCTGGATGACAGACTTATGGCGCGAATCTTCGGGACAGGACCCTAGTTTCAGCGAGATTTTTCAAGCTCCCAAAAGAAGCTTCACCATTAAGGAGCACCAAGGATGACCGGGTAACTAAACCCACGGTGAGGCGGCTTGCAGTTCCATTCAGTCCGCCATCACAAAAGAAAAAAGGGAATCGCAGATCCTATGAGGGGGTCCCTAGGTGTCCGCAATTCCCAACACTGCCCAGCTGAACTTAAGCGCTTCCCCCGTCGCTTTTGCCAGGCCAGTCGTCGTCCAACAAAAGAGCAAACGGACTGCCAAGTCCGAGAATCTTCCACAGGGGCAACCGCCGAGGGGTACAAACAATTGATACACAATGCGTTAGCTTTATTTGCGGGGAGCTGAAGCGATTTCGATTGTGCGCTCACTTATAAGAAAAGCACTATCCGATCGGATAGTCGACTATCCTGTCGGTTAGTTGCAGACCAGAAGAACGGGACGAACCATGGCAACGAACCCTATTCACGAGACGGTCATTGTCGATAGAAAGCGGCTTAATCCAAGACTGGTGGCAATAGCGGGGCCTCTCCGAGATTCGATATTTGTGCTGCCGATGCAGGAGCTGTCACTGGGCCGCGATGCCACCAATGGGTTGCCCATCAGCGACCCATCCGTCTCACGACGGCACTGCCTCATTCATCCGGAGGGCAGCGGTTTCAAATTGCGTGATCTGGATAGCCGCAACGGAACTCTGGTCAATGGCGAAGTGGTGAAGGATCACTGGCTGCATCATCAGGATGAAATCGCCGTCGGAGATTCGGTGTTCCGCTTCCTGACGGATGACGAGGAACAGACCACTGGCGCCAGCCGAGCGGTGGAATTTGAAGATGAGAAACTGCCGAACTCTACGGCCGAGATCCGGCCGCAGGACGTTCTCTATCTTCAACCTGACAAGATTCTGAGCGAACTTCCCGCTACGTCGCGACTGGCGCGAAATCTGAACGCTCTGCTGAAAATCAGCCGGGTGGTGCACTCGATTCGCGATCTGGACGAATTGCAGGCGGCGATTCTAGACTCCATTTTCGGGGTGGCTCCGGCGGAGCGCGGCGCCATCCTGCTCGACGGCACCAACGGTCGAGAATTCAATTCCATGTTCGCTCGCCATCGGGATGCCAAGAACGAGCAGCCGGTGCGAGTCAGCCGAACCATCGCACACCGGGTTCTGGAGCAGGGCATCGCAATTCTGGGGTCGGATGTTCCCGGAAGCACTCACCTGGGGGCGGTCGAGAGCCTGATCGCGCTGCAGGTGCGTTCTCTGCTGTGCGTCCCGCTGACAGTGTTTCAACGCACGTTCGGATGCATTTATCTAGACACGATCAGCATCGCCGACCGGTTTAACGACGATCACCTGCAGTTGGTCACCGCCATTGCCGGAATCTGCGCGGTGGCGCTGGAGAATGCTCGCCGCCTGCAATGGCTGGAAAATGAGAACCAGCGATTGCTGACCGAGATCACGCTGGACCGCACGTTGATCGGCGAAAGCTCGCGGATGAAAGATGTGTTTCAGTTCCTGGCACGGGTGGCGCCCAGCGATGCCACGGTGCTCATCGGAGGCGAAAGCGGCACGGGAAAAGAGCTCGCGGCGCGCGCCATCCATCGCAAGAGCCCGCGCGCCAGCAAACCTTTTGTCGCCATCAACTGCGCCGCTATTCCGGAGAATTTATTAGAGAGCGAACTTTTTGGCTATGAAAAGGGCGCCTTTACGGGAGCGGTCGCGCAGAAGAAGGGACGGCTGGAAATCGCCGACAGTGGAGTGCTGTTCCTGGATGAGGTCGGAGAACTGGCGCCGTCATTGCAGGTCAAGTTGCTGCGCGTTCTGCAGGAGCGCGAGTTCGAGCGGGTGGGTGGACATCGCCCCATCCATGTGAACATCCGCCTGATCGCAGCGACGAATCGCGATCTGGAAGAGGCTTCGCGCAAAGGAGAGTTTCGGCAGGATTTGTATTTCCGGCTGAATGTCGTGAGTCTGACTATGCCGCCCTTGCGCGAACATAAGGAGGACCTTCCTCTGCTGGTCAGTTTCCTGGTGGAGAAGCATTGCAAAAAATGCGGAGCGAAGCCGAAGCCGCTGTCGCGCGAGGCGCTGGCTTGCCTGCAGAATTACGATTGGCCTGGCAACGTACGGGAACTGGAGAATGTTATTGAGCGGGCGTTGGTGCTGGGTTCTTCGGACGACATCTTGCCCGAGGATCTTCCGGAGAACTTGTTAGAACGTGATCCCGCGCCGGGAGTGGGCGAAGCGAAGTATCACGCCGCGCTGAAGGATTTGAAGAAGCGGCTGATTCTCAGTGCTCTCGAGGAAGCGAAAGGAAGTCCTACGGAAGCGGCGAAGAGCCTGGGAGTACATCCGAATTACCTGCATAGGTTGATCCGCAATCTCGAATTGAAGGACACGACGAAGGGCTCCGGGAGTGCGCGGCCGGTGGGGAGAAATCCAGGGGCTCGGTTATAGGGATTGGAATAGGCCCGGTCGCACGTTCAATGAAAATGCAGCTTTTACCTGTTAGCTCTTAGTCTTCAGCCTGAATCGAACGGGTTCTAGTTAATGGGGTGTCCCAGAAATAAATAACATTAGGAAAATCCTGAGTGAAGAGAACCGGTGGTTTGAAAACACAGAGTCCCTCCACTCCGCTTCGCTCCGGTCGGGATGACAGATTTATGGCGCGAATTTGCGGGACCAGGACACTAAGGGCTAACGGCTAATCGCTGGGATTCAGTGCTGCGGAAAATTGCAAGGCAGCGAATCTTAAATCGCAGAGGACGCGGAGGTGTCGCGGAGCGCGCCGAGTGGAGTGGCAGTGGCGCTTGGTTGAGACCTGAAGGCTCTTCATTTCGATTCGCGCGAAGCTGGCGCCGGCCTCCGCGGAGGATCGCCGATCGATTGTCGGCGACTTGCCTATTTCACTACGTTCTTGGTGGCCGCACTTTTGGATTCGGTGTCTGGGAGTTGCAATTTCAGCAGCGCGGCCGGATTCAGGTAGACACCTTGCCAGCGCACTGCCAGGTGCAGATGAGGACCCGTGGCTCGGCCCGTGGCCCCGCTCAAGCCGACCAAGGTTCCGCGCTCGACCTGCTCGCCCTCTTTAACCTTCAGTTCCGAAAGGTGCAGGTAAAGGCTGAGCAGTCCGCGGCCATGGTCAATGACGACGCAGTTGCCTTCGAAGTACAGCGGCCGCGCAAGAATGACCGTGCCGTGATTCACGGCCGATACCGGCGTACTCGGTCCGACGCGGAAATCCAGTCCTTGATGCACGCTCTTGGTCACGCCATTGAAGACACGCCGGGTGCCGAAGAGATCCGAGACTTCGGCGTTCACGGGTGGCGCAAAGTCCCCAGACCACTCCCGCTCGGCCGACACCCGCCCGAATATGTCGTGCTTCATTTCCTGATCGGCCTTGATTACCTTCTGCTGTTCGGGGTTGGGCTCGGTAAATACTTTTGAAACCGCCAATTTCAGTTTCACCACCGGATATTTCGCCACCCCTACCAGCAACG
>QIAI01000297.1 GCA_003224995.1 Acidobacteriota bacterium | reverse complement strand
CAGTTCCGTGTCTGGGGCGTCGCCTTGCGCGAGTTGGAAGCGCGTGAAGTAGGCGCGAAGTCCGACCTGTTTCATAGCTTCTCCGACGGCGCGTTCGGCGTCTTGCTCATTGACTTTCAAAGCGAGGAAGGCCTCAGGGTTGAGCCAGGCGAGCGGATAGTCGAACGATTTCACGAATTCGGTTGGCTTGCCGGCGGCAAATTTGGCCGCAAGGGATTTGTTCATTTGGATCTCGAGATTGCCGGCGTCCATGCCGGCGGCGGGGATGCGCATTTTGGCGGCAACCGCGGGCACGGGTGCGACGCCGTGGTCGGCGGAGAGCGCAATCCAAACATTGGCGAGGCCGACCTGGTGGCCGAGGAAGTTAAAGAACTCGGCAAGTTCGCGATCGAGGGCAAAGGCCATGGCCTGCATCTCGGGCGCATTCGGTCCCACTTCATGGCCCAGGATATCGTTCGCCGATAGGCTAATCGTGAGCAGGTCGGTGTTGGTCCCAGTTCCCAGCTGTTCGTAGAGGACCAACTCCTTGGCGAATTCAAATTCGTACTCGTTGGCAAAGGGAGTTGAGCCGACGACTTCATAGAAACCTGCATCGGACCCGTTTTTGGATTTGCGGTGGGCCGTGGTGCGCAGGGTATTGCCGTTGGGGTCGCGCCACTCCCGATCCCAGTATTTGCTGGTGCGGTTGGAGGAGTTGAAGTCGGCGGCCCACTTGGGCAGGTCGCTGCGGTAGTAAGTGGAGGTGACCCAGGCGCCGGAATCGTGATCGATCCAATAGGCGGCATCGCCGGCGTGTCCAGCGGGCAACACGGCCGCGCGATCCTTCAAGGCGACGCCGAATACGCGGGACTTGCCATCGGTCGCGAGCTTCAGTTCATCGCCCAGGGTGCTGGCCATCAGGTTATGGGGAGAAGCTCCGCGCAGGTCTCCAGAGATTCCGACGAGGTGGGTGGCATCGTCCTCGACGGAAGTGACCATACGTTTTTTTTGCGGGTCCCACCACTCATTGGCGGCGATGCCGTGGCCGTTGCTGTAGGCGCCGGTTAACAAGGTGGCATGGCCCGGGGCGGTGCGGGTGTTGGCGTAATCGTAGTTGCAATCAGTGAAGTAGGCGCCACGATCCAGCAAGAGGCGAAAGCCTCCCTCTCCGAACTGATCGCGAAAACGCTCGAGGTAGTCTCCGCGGAATTGGTCGATGACGACGACGACCACCAGCTTGGGATGTCCATTGTAAGCGGAGGCGCTGGCGAAGGGAGCGAAGGAGGAGCAGAGCAAAAAGCAGGCCAGCAGACCTGCGAGCAGGGGTCGGAGGGAGCCTTTCATCGCGTCGGTAGTTTACAGCCTGCGTGCCTCGCGCCCAAGCCAGAAGGTGCGCCGAAACGAGAATTGTCGTAGACGGGAATTTCGTAGTATTAAGAATGCGATCACCTACGTTCTGCTTGGGGGAAAGTCATGAAAGCAATCGTTTCTGTCGTGGTAGTGTGTCTGTTCCTTTTGGTTGTGACCAGTTTGCTAGCCGCTCCACCCACTCCTGCTGCAAAAATCGATCGTGGCAAATATCTAGTGGAGCATGTCGGGATGTGCGGCGATTGCCACACGCCTCACAACGAGAAGGGCGAACCCATTCGCGAGAAGTGGCTGCAGGGGTCTCCACTGGCATTCAAGCCGACGGTTCCAATGCCGGTCTGGGCCGACAAGACTCCCAATATCGCCGGCCTGGCAGGGTGGCAGGACAAAGATGCGGTGAAGTTCCTGATGACGGGGATTGCCTATAACGATCTTCCGGGGCGTCCTCCGATGCCGCAATATCGCTTCAACCAGGAGGATGCGAGCGCGATCGTGGCGTATTTACGATCGCTGACGCCCGGGTCCGCCAGCCAAGCCAAGCAGTGACGCGCTCTGCAGTAACGCGCTCTTAGGAGTGGGGGGCGGGGACGCCCGCCTCTCCACTGGCATCTTTTTTGGCGACATACTTAATGCGGTCGGGGTGCACTGCCTTCTGCGACTGATTTGTACTCGCTTACTTTTCCGATACACTCAAAGTTTGCATGCTTGATCTAACCTTCGTCCGTAACAACCTGGCTTTGGTTGAGGAGAAGCTGCGCCTGCGCGGCATGGATCCCAATGAGGTGTTGGGGGACTTCCGCGGGGTGGATGCGGAGCGACGGGCTCACATCACGACGCTGGAGACGGCGCAGAAGCGGCGGAACGAGCTCTCTCCAAAGATCGGAGCGTTGAAACAGGCGGAGAAGAAGGGGTCGCTCACTGCCGAGCAGCAGAAAGAACTGGCAGGTTTGAGCGAGGAAGTAGCACGCGAAAAGGCGGTCATCGAAGATTTTGAAAAGCGGGTTGCCGAGGCGGACGAAAAATTCAAAGCAATTTTGCAAGGCGTCCCGAACCTGCCGCATGAGTCGGTGCCTGTGGGCAAGGGTGCGGAGGACAACGTTGAGACGCGTCGCTGGGGCAGCGCTCCGAAGTTCGACTTCACCCCGAAACCGCATTGGGAACTCGGCGAGCAGTTGGGTGTGCTTGATCTGGAGCGAGGGGCCAAGCTTTCCGGCGCACGTTTTGCCGTGTACTGGGATTTGGGGGCGAAGCTGGAGCGGGCGCTGGCGAACTTTATGCTGGATCTGCACACGCGCGAGCACGGCTACACCGAGGTGCTCCCACCCTACCTGGTGAATTCAGAATCCATGTACGGTACCGGGCAGCTTCCGAAGTTTGCGGCCGATCTTTTCCGCGTGCCTCATGGGGAACGGGATTTATGGCTGATTCCGACCGCAGAAGTGCCGGTGACCAACCTCTATCGCGATGAGACCATCGAAGCTGCGCGGCTTCCGCTTTCGTTGACGGCATACACGGCATGTTTTCGCAGTGAAGCCGGATCGTATGGAAAGGACGTGCGCGGGATCATTCGGCAGCACCAGTTCCAGAAGGTAGAACTGGTGAAGTTTGCGCACCCGGAGCGGTCCTACGACGAACTGGAAAAACTCACGAAGCATGCGGAAACGGTGCTGCAGAAACTGGGACTGCATTACCGCGTGATGACGCTATGCACCGCCGACATGGGATTTTCCTCGGCGAAGACGTACGATATTGAGGTTTGGCTGCCTGGGCAAGGGCTGTTTCGCGAAATTTCTTCGTGCTCGAATTTCGAGGCGTTTCAGGCGCGACGCGCCAACATCCGCTTCAAGCCCGAAGGAAAGGGCAAGAGCGAGTTTGTGCACACCTTGAATGGGAGCGGTCTGGCAGTGGGGCGGACGTGGGTCGCGATTGTTGAGAATTACCAGCAGGCCGACGGAAGCGTGCTTATTCCGGAGGCGCTGCGGCCCTACATGGGCGCGGAACGGATCGTGCCGAAGAAGTTCTGAAGATCAGTTTTCGCACGTCGCCAGCCAACGCAAAAAGCGACGACTTGACTGATTACAGGGAACGGTCGAGGGAAACCGTTTGCCAAGGGCGAGGAGCAGTCACTAGACTTGGAACACGTAAAAGCAAATGCGGCGGTTTCCGGCGTGGATTCGCTGCCGATGAACTCGATCTGGCGCACAATCCGAGGATATGTTCTGTGGTCGTACGAACGCGGCAGTCTTCACTATGACGTGATGGTGACGCTGATCCTGTTGTTCGTTT
>QIAI01000296.1 GCA_003224995.1 Acidobacteriota bacterium | reverse complement strand
GAAAAGCACGAGGCAGCTCGCCTCGCATTGGTGGTGGAGTGGTGGAGTCCCTGGTGCATGCTTTCGACGATTAGGGACAAATGGTCGAGTATCCTTGCATGAACAGCGTCGTTCCGCCTCCGAACGGGCATGAAGCAGGGCTCTGATGGCACGCCGACCGAACGCGGGAGGGCGTATCGTACTAGTTTTCTCGACCCGGTTTTCCCCTGATACTAGAGACGGGATCAGGTGATCAGAGGTTCAAATCCTCTCTACCCGACCAATTCTTTTCGATTCACATAAGCCGCTGTAAGCGCGAGTTCTACCAATTCAACACCACACTCTGGCCCGCCATGACCGTAGCCGGACGTATGTTGTCGCCGACCCTGACCGAATACTTTCCAGCGGGCAAGGAGACCGGCTGGTTGACTTGTTTAGACGCAAGCTGCGTGCCAGAAGCGTCGAGGACGGCATAGTAATCCGAGCCGGCCGTTTTCACCGTCAAGGATCCCGACTGATATTCGCCGCTGTGGCCAGCATCCACCTGAACCGTCATGACGATGCTGTTGAGCTTGGCGTGATAGGCCCCGGGCACGAGCGAAAGCGCGTGCCCCAAGTGGGCGGAAGCCAACTGAGTACCCGCGGAATCAACGATGGCGTAGTACTCGTCGGTGGAACCCTTGAGCACCACGGCGCCGGTCTTCACGTGAGTGGTGACACCAGAAACCATGGTCACCGGCGTGCTCGTGTTGTTCACTTTGACGTTGTATGTCCCGGGAACGAAGGCGAGCGGCTTTTCCAAGTGTGCGGAGGCGAGTTGTACCCCCGCATTGTTCATGACGGCGTAGTACTCGTCGGTCGATCCGTGCACCACCAGGGTGCCGGCGGGCACAATCGTGGATTCGCCGGCGCGGACATCTGCTTGGAGGTCGCTGTTGTTGATGCGGACAGTGTAACTTCCGGCAAATAGGCCGAGCGCCCGCCCCATGTGGCTCGATGTCAGCTGTCGGGTCGAGCTGTCCAGAACTGCATAGTATTCGTCGGTGCCGACATCTACATTCACTGTTCCAGTATTCAGTTCGAGCATCCCGCCTGCCTGCGGGTTGGCAGCAACGTCGGTGTTATTCAGGCGAACCCGATAACGTCCAGGGAACAGCGACAGAGCGGAGGCCACGTGCGCCGAAGCCAGTTGCTGGGCGGCCTGGTCGAGCACCGCATAATACTCATCGGTCTTGCTGTTGACCATGACCGCGCCCGTTGTACACTTGGTAAGCATCTTCGACCGGGCCGAAGTTTCATGCGCGGAGTTGTTCAACACCACTTGATAGTTTCCGGCCATTCGTGTCGCGCAGCGCAAAGTAGGCGTCGGAGGAGGCCAGCACCTGGATGCCGCCTTGTCCCGAAGGCACCTCTGCACCCGCGGGCAGCGGTTCATAGCTGCAAATTCCGTCTGGAGGCACGGCTTTGTGGCAGGCCTCCAGGAGAACAGCGGCTAGGGCGGCTGTCCCTATTGCCAAGTAAGTACATGCGGATCTCTTACCCAACATAGACTGTCGCCTCCTTATCGCTTCGGACTTGAGTTTTTGCCCCTGGAGTGCCTTCGTTTTTTTTGGGGTCCTTTATTGGGGATGCCTTCGAGGTCCAACGACTGCTTCAGGAACCGTTGCACCAAAGGTTCGCGGCGGCAGTACCTTGACGGCAACCTCGCGATGGAGCCGCCCAAGCCGCCCGTACCAGCGGCAATTGAATTTCACAAAGGCCAAGTTTCGGGCCAGTCTTAAGGGCCGTTCGTGCGGATCATTATAGTCCGCGGGCAATGGCCGGGCGGCCGATCCCACGATTCTGGATCTCCCAAGCAGGCTGTTGTTTTCGAGCTCCTAGTGCGCCTCCAGAGAGATCAGCGTAGAGTAGACTCTATGCGCAAGCGGGTGATTCGAGTTCCGGAGATTGCCCCAGCTTCGGAACAGGACTGGCTGGACGCGAACAAGTCTGTTTCGGTCGAAGTCTCATCGGAAGATGAAAATCATCCGATTGAATTTGCGTTTCTAGGGGACGAGATGCGCGGCTGGCGTGCAGCCGAACCCGGAAGCCAGACGATACGGCTGATTTTCGACAGACCGCAACGGCTTAGACGTATTTGGCTGGCCTTTGAGGACAACGACATCCCCCGCACGCAGGAGTTCGTTTTGAGATGGTCTTCGCGGGTTGGACAACCTTTCCGGGAAATTGTCCGCCAGCAGTGGAATTTCAGCTCACCCGGAGCAGTCCGCGAGATCGAGGACTATGCTGTGGAAATGGTCGATGTCGGAGTGCTCGAGTTAATCATTGTGCCTGACAAGAGCGGCGGTGAAGCGCGCGCGTCGCTCCTCAAGATGCGTTTGAGCTGATAACAGCAGCGCACGTTCTAAGAAACAGTGCGAATACACCGGCAAAACGTAGACGTAACCATGGCCGGGCATGACGCACGTGCGAAAATCAAACCCTTTTTCGCCAATCGAGTCGGAAGATCAAACGCGTCCTCGGGCAGTGTCGATTCCCCGCTCCTAACCGGTACGCGCCACCAAAGCCGGACCACATTCACCAAGCATCAGCTGAATGACGTTCTTCAAAGTCGTCGATCTTAACCTCTTAGTTTTTCGTTTCTGTTCTCAACGGACTGACTGATCGTGTCCCGACTAGTCGGCTGCACCGCAACAGCGTCCTTGTGCGAAGGTTGGTTGCTCTCGTTAGCGGTGTACCCAAATCGAAGAGAGTAGAAGCAACTGCTGCCGAAGGAGCCGAAGCTCGCGCGAAGCGCGAATGATCACACGAACATCTAATCTTTTCTTTCTGTTCGGTTATCCTCAATAACAGGAGTGCCAGCTGTGACGAAACGAGATGTTCCTTGTTCTACCTATCGCCTACAGCTGAACAGTCGTTTCACCTTTGCCCATGCAGCGGCTTTGCTGGACTATCTGCAAGACTTGGGGATTACCGATTGTTATACCTCTCCTTTTGTCATGGCGCGTCCCGGCAGCATGCACGGCTACGACGTAACCGACCCCACGAGATTCAATCCGGAAATCGGCACCGAGGAAGAGTTCCACCAGTTCGCGCAGCAATTGAAACAGCGGGGTATGGGTCTGATTGTGGACGTCGTCCCGAACCATATGTGTGTCACTCATCCGTCCAACATGTGGTGGTGGGACGTGCTCGAGAACGGACCGGGCTCCCAGTTCTCACGATATTTCGATATCGACTGGAACCCTCCCAAGGCGGAACTTACCAACAAGGTGCTGCTGCCGGTTCTTCCAGACCAGTTCGGCCGGGCCTTGGAGAACCAGCAGATCAGGTTGATCTACCGTGGCAGTTCTTTCTTCGTCGACTGCCAGGGTACTCTTTTTCCGGTTGCTCCTCGTTCCTGGCCTCTCATCTTGAATCGGGTGCTAGATGAGATTCGGCAGCGAACTGGCGGGACTCCTGACCAAGTGATGGAACTGGAAAGTATTCTCACCGCGATCTCCTACCTGCCGCCGCTAGACGAAACGGACTCCAGCAGGGTTCGGGAGCGCCAACGGGAAAGTGACATCATCAAGGGGCGACTGACAAAGCTGATGGAAAGCAGTGACTTAGCCCGTATCGGTCTGAGCACGTCGCTGGACGAAATCAACGGACGCAAGGGCGATCCGCGCAGCTTTGATGCACTCGAGCGCATTCTCGCTGATCAGGCGTATCGCTTAAGTTTCTGGCGTGTTGCTGCTGACGAGATCAACTACCGTCGCTTCTTCGATATCAACGATCTGGCAGCAATCAGAGTGGAGGATCCCGAAGTATTTGAGACCGTGCACGCGTTGGTATTCGATCTCGTGCGCAAAGGCTATATATCTGGAATGCGGATCGATCATCCGGACGGCCTGCTCGATCCGCAGAAATACTTTGAGTATCTCCAGGAGCGAGTTCCGATCTCTGGCAAATCAGAGGCGAGCCCAGACAAAGCGGCTGCGCGGCGACGGTTTTTCCTCATGGCAGAGAAGATCCTGGTGGGAGATGAGGAACTTCGTCCTTTCTGGACCATTGAAGGAACCACTGGATATGGCTTTCTAAATTTTCTCAACGGACTTTTTGTCGATGCCTCCAGGAAGCGCGCTTTGCTTCGGCTCTATCGCCAATTTACCGGCTGGTCACAGTCCTACGCCGATTTGGTTTACCAAAGCAAGCTGTTGATTTTGCAGGTGTCCATGTCCAGCGAACTGGAAGTGGTGTCCCGCCGGCTGGATCGGATCTCCGAGCAGCACCGGTGGTCTCGAGACTTTACGCTTCACAGTTTGCGCGCGGCCTTGCGCGAAGTAATTGCTTGTTTCCCGGTATACCGTTCGTATATCCGGGATAGCGGGTCACCTCCCGACGACGAAGATGAGCGGCACATTCGTTATGCCGTTCGGTCTGCCAAGCGACGCAATCCGGCCTTCAGCGAGTCGGTGTTCAACTTCATCGAGAATGTTCTCCTGCTAAAGGATCCGGAAGGGCTCGGTGAGGCCGATCGATCCGAGCGCCTGCTTTTCGTAATGCGCTTTCAGCAGCTCACTGGGCCGATTATGGCGAAAGGTCTGGAAGACAGCGCGTTCTATCGCTACTGCCCTTTGTTATCCCTGAACGAGGTAGGCGGTGCTCCCGACAAGTTTGGCGTTTCAGCCACCTTCTTTCACGCAAAGAGCCTTATCCGCCAGACATCTTGGCACAATTCCCTTCTAGCTACTTCGACGCACGACAACAAGCGGAGCGAGGACGTTCGCGCCCGGATCAATGTGCTGTCTGAAATTCCCACCGACTGGTATCGGGCGATTCGCTCCTGGCAACTGCTCAATCGGGACAAGAAGGTTTTGGTTGCCGGAGATCAAGTGCCTAGCGCCAACGACGAATACTTCTTGTATCAGACGTTGGTTGGCATCTGGCCTCTACGTGGCATGGACGAGAAAGAATACGCGGAATTCGTCAATCGAATAGGCACATACATGGAAAAAGCCCTCCGCGAGGCCAAGGTTCATACAAGCTGGATCAGCCCAAACATTGAGTATGAAAACGCCTTTCAGAGTTTCCTTGCTGCGATCCTGAATCGCTCGTCAGGAAACAACTTTCTGACTGCGTTTCAATTGTTTCAGGCCGGGATCGCGAGAGCCGGGATATTCAATTCACTCTCTCAGACTGTTCTGAAGATCACTTCGCCAGGTGTCCCGGATTTCTACCAGGGGAGCGAGGTCTGGAACTTCAGTCTTGCCGATCCAGATAATCGCCGTCCCGTGAACTACGACCTGCTGCGGAGCCTGCTCAAGCAGCTCCGTGAGGCTGAGGATCAAAAAATGGAGAATCTGGTTGACCAGCTAATTCGGGACCCTGTCAACGGAGCTATCAAGCTCTATGTAACGCGATCGGCACTGCGGTTTCGACGAGCAAACCGAGAACTGTTTGCGGACGGTAGTTATACCGGACTGCGTGTCGCGGGCAAGAAACAGAGGCATGTTATTGCCTTTTCTCGATCTTATCGTCAGAGAGAGTTGGTTGTCGTAGCCGGCCGTTTCTTTGCTCTGCTAGGGGCAGACAGCAGTTTACCGGTAGGTAAAGAGGTGTGGAGCGACACCGCGGTCGTCCTACGGAGACAAATTGCCGCCATGAATTATCGTGATTTGTTTACGGGCCGCATCGTACCCGCGGAAAAGCGGAATGGGAATCTGGTCCTGCCCGTTTCGGAAGTGTTTTCTCATCTCCCAATCACACTGCTCACAAGTGGAGATGTCCGATGAGGTGCGGCGGTACATCACTTTGCTCAGCGCAAGCGGAACGTTGTCAGTTGTGCTCTGGGATCTTGTGCCCGTCCTGCCTATCCTCCATCAGCAAGAGCACCCGAACGCTGCCCATGCAGACCGCCTAGAGAGACGTGGAAGATGAAAAGCGCCTGAGATGGATCGCCAAGACACGACGGCTCGCGTCGGAGGCCACATCGGGTCACTGATCCTCGCGGCTCGGAGAGAATCCAGAGAACCTCACGCCGACGCGAGTCTGTGAGATAAGGATTAGAGCGCGAAGGTAACCGAGGCTCAATCCGGTTTTATCGGGAGCATCATGCCGGCGGTAATGTAATTTCCCTACAGATCTTTTCTCAAAGAAAATACTCGGCGTTCCTATTGCCTACCCACCGCAAACGCGTCACGGTAATTGCTTGGAAGTCCTCCCCCTAAACGAGCGGATAAGGGAATTGTGTGCCAAGGCAACAACTGCTGATGGGTCCGAAGTGGAGGCAGTGGTCTTGGAACTCAGAGCAGCGTTGCGCGAGCACAGTCGATTCCTTGGACGCATGGCAATTGAAGCCTGGCCCAAAGGCCCAAAAACCACTCCACTTCCAAAGCCGCCGATTGACTTGATTCGGGATCAATCTGGCCTGCCCTTTTCAGTTCAAAATCTATCTCAAAAACAGACATTGGGGTCTTTATTGAGTACAATCGGGGCGTCCGTCAAAAAGCCCGTGCCCGCGATCCTCGAGGTGATTCACGATGGAGAATTTGGCGTCAGATCGAGGTGGTCTCGAATGGCGGCAACTTGTCAACGACGCTCTGGCGGAAGTTGATCCCATGAAGTTGAAGGGAAAAATCGCTAATGCGGAAGAAGCTATATCCCACAGGCTCCAAGCGCTAGGACCACACTTCGATGGCGAAGAGCGGCGGACATTGCAGGATGCTTCCTCCGTACTGGTTGCTTTGAAGAAACACGTGCTCCAACCGGACTTGAGTACGAGGAAAGAACAGCACTCTGTGCGTCCCGAGTCGGATCAACGCAAAGACAGCATCGAATAATGAAGGGAGGCCGAGCCTCGGCACGTCCTGAGGCAGAAGGTTTCAGCACAAGAAGAAAAGCGTCTAGCATTCTACGTGGCATATCCTACAGTCCGAGGTAACTTTGCTGCGAGAGAGCGGCGAAGCACAATATCGGCGTGGGTCGCTTGCCGCCATTCCGAGTTATGCTCGCTATGCTGTACCTTGCTGGCCTTCTGGGAACGACACTCTACCTCCTGTTGCGCTCTCAATGAAAGATCATCCGCCCATGGCGATACAATCACCCGCATGGAAGGTCTCCTCATCTTTGCGCTGATTGTCTTGGTACTGGTTTTTGGCAGCAAGTGCCTCAAGCACATTAACAAACCGTGAGACCATGCCATCAGCGTGTAATAGAAACAACGCAAGCAGGCGCTGCCACCGGCAGACACTACATCGGCAAAGGCGCTCCTCCCGAACGTGATCAGTTTTCACCGATATGGCCAATGCGCACAGAAAAAGGGAATATCATGGAACTGCGAGACTCCGCAGCGGCTGCCAAAAGGTTCATACACGGGCTGCTTAGCGGAAGGGGACCAAAGAGGTACGTGGTCGAAGTAGACGGGATTTGTGCCGAGGCGTTCGACATTCCGGGAACCGAAATTTGTGAGTATTGGGAAAACGCAGACCTCGGTTACGTTCATTGTTGAGTCGCGCGATGACCTACGCGCCACAGCTCGGAAGATGTGGCCGAAGTCCCACGACCAGCAGCGATGTCCCCCGAAGGTTTTCATTTTTATAGCAACGCACGAAACACCGCGGAGAAATCCCACATCTTTCTTCGCAGATGCAAGTAAAACCTTGCCTGGGCCTCATCGTGTGACGCAGATCACCGACCTCTGTGTTCACATCCCATAATCTGGTCGACGGCTAGGGTGAGGTATGGCGTCCCCGTCAGTCGCGACCAGCGTATTCAATCTTGGCCGATGAGACGAACTGGTAGACGCCAGAAGACTTTTCGGGCGAACTTGTCACGCGCTCGCCGACCAATATCTGAGGATCTGCCGACCCCCTTTTTATGCCAGCACTGTCGAATGAAACCGTGAATTTGGATTGTGCTGTTATGCTGCCGGGGGTGCAGGGTTTGCAGCTTAGCAGGGCCGGAAACTACCCGCCAGAAACATCGTATTTGGCGAGTTCGCGCCACCTCCACAGTTGTCACAATGTCCGTAGAAGTGAAGAA
>QIAI01000295.1 GCA_003224995.1 Acidobacteriota bacterium | reverse complement strand
TTCAGGTTCGGAAAAGCATCCACGGTAACGATGCCCTTCTGTCGCTGTTTCAGCCGGGAGAAATCGTTCTGCGCAATGTCGAGTTCCACCTGCAAGTCATTCAAATCGGCCAGGGCAACCACAGAACCTTGTGGGCCGCCTTCGGCCGTGCTGGCAAACTGCGCAGTGAGCAACTCGCCTTTCTCCACCTTGCGCTCGAGAATGGTTCCCGTCACGGGTGCGCGAATCGTGGTTGCATCGAGTAATGACTTGGCGTATGCGGCCTGGCCTTCGGACTGCATCAGCGCACCTTTGGCGCGGGTAATCTCCTCCGCCCGCGGGCCAAGTTTCGACAGGGCGAAAGCCTGATTCAGCGAATTCATGCGGTTCTGGTCCGATTCATACTTCGCGGTCGCATCATCCAGCGCCTGCTTCGACACTACGCCCTGGCCAAACAGCTCGCGGGTGCGATCGAGTGTGATCTTGTCGTTGGCCGCGGTCGCCCGCGCTTCCGAAAGATTGTGCTCCGCCGCGCGCACTTCCTCCGGACGCGAGCCGTTCTGCAGTTCCTGCAGATACGCCTTCGCATTTTCGACCGCGCCCAGCGCCTGCTGGTACTGCGCCCGGAACTCGTCATCCTCCAGACGGACCAGCACCTGCCCTTCTTTGACCTTGTCACCCTTCTCCACGCCGATCCACTTCACCCGGCCCGTGACCTTGGAGTTCACGTTGATCTTGTGATGAGCCACGATGTAACCGCCCGCGGACAGCACCACCCCGCCCACGTCGGCGCCGCCTTCGGTCGCCGCGCGCACCACTTCCACCTCCGCTGCCGAAGGCGATACCAGGCGATAGACCAGCGCAATCAGACTGAGCAACACCACTACGGCAATCCCGCCCAGGATGTAGCGCTTCGCCCACTTTGGCGGCTCGCCATCCGAGTCGCTACGGTGCGAGCGGTCAATGCGCAGGCTCTGCAGGTCGTCGTGTTTGGTATCGAGGGACATTCTGTTTTCCAGCTACGTAGATAAGTCGTTGGTCGTTAGTCGTTGGTCGTTGGCAAATCAAACCCAACGGGTGCTCCACCCAAGGTCCGCTTTGGGTGGGTCTTTTTGAACCCTAACCCCGTCGAACCATAACGCCTTTCGAACCTTAACCCCGCAAGGCGGTCAGAATATTCTGGCGCGCGGCATGCCAGGCTGGAGCCAGTCCGCCAAAGAAACCCATCACCAGCGCAAAAATGAAAGCATACAGAATCACCGTCGGCGTCATGCGCAGCGCAAATACCACCTCGCTGAAGGTGACTGCGTTGGACGTCCCGGTCGACATGCCGTTAAAGGGCAACATCAGGACAATTCCGACGACCGCGCCCAACAGCGAAAGCACCAGCGACTCGAATACAAACGAAGTCAAGATACTCGGCTTGCTGAACCCGATCACGCGCAGGGTCGCGATCTCGCGACTGCGATAAGCGACCGCCGCATACATCGTATTCATGGCGGCGAAAATCGATCCGATCCCCATGATGAAACCCACCATGTAGCCGACTACCTTGATCGGACCGCCGGAGCTGGTCTGCTTGGCGTAGTAATCGGTTTCGAGCATGCCATCGAGCTTCAGCCGCTGGTCATCGCTCACCGCGCTCTTCAGCGCATTGGCTGCCGCGGGATCGGTCGCGCGCAGGTAGGCGGAGGCAAACGCGCCCTGGCGATCGAAGTCGGATGCCATCTGGTTCACATCGCCCCAGACTTCCGATTCGTAGGCACTCCCGCCCGCATCGAAAATTCCGACCACCTGCCACGGCCCCTTGCCGAACTGAATCGTGTCCCCGACATTTGTGTTCGCAAAACGCCGATGAATGGACGAGCTGACCACCACCTCGCGCTGGCCGGGTTTGAACCACCGCCCCTCGGCGAGCTTTACCTTGGGTTTGTCGGCCGGCAACTGGCGCATTTCCAGCCCGTCTTCCATCATGCCCCGCACCGTAACGTTCACCTCGCCAGTGCCGTCACGGCGCGGCAGGACGATGACCACCACCCATTCGCCCGAGGCCATGGGCTCGCCGTTTTTATCCTTCGCGATCCCTGGAAGATTCTTCAGCGTGGGAAAATTGTTCGCGTCAAACCCGCCCGACAGTTCCGCCGTCGATCCCTTGCGCAGCACCAGCACATTCAGCGGATCGCCGCTGGTGACAAAGGCTTGTTTCAACCCCGCCAGCAGCGCCATCAGGAACACCACCGTCGTGACCGTCAACGCGATACCCAGCGCGGTCATGATGGTCAGGCCCTTGCGAAGTTTCAGATTGCGGATGTTGTAGCTGATGGGGATTGCCATAGTTAAAAGCTCGCTATCCGATGTGCCGCAAACCCTCCACGATTTCTACCTGCGACGCGTGGTACGAGGGGAACAATGCAGCTATGCAGCCTACTAACGCCGCCAGGAGCAAGGCGATGAGCTTAGTTGCCCAGGTCACACTGATTCCCTGGAAGAATCCCGCCTGCGGGTTGTGACCCATGAGGTAGATCAGGCCGCAGCCCAGCAAAATTCCGAACACTCCGCCCATGATGGCGACCACCATGGCCTCGCCCACGAACAGGACCAGCACCGCCTTGCGCGTGAAGCCCAGCGTCTTCAGCACGGCCACCTCGCGGGTACGTTCACGAATGGACATCGCCATCGTGTTCGCCGCCACCAGCAGCGTCGCAAATACCACGGCCCCGCAAATCCCCAGGATGAAGGCCTTGACATTGCCCAGCATGGCGACGAAGTCCAAGCCGAAGGCTTTCTCGCTTTCAGTCTTGGTTTGCTGTGGAGAATTGTGGAACATGTCGTCCACGGCCGCCGCCACCTTGGGCACGTCGCTCGGCGAATCCGCCAGTATGCCGAACGTGCCACTCTGGTCTTTCATGACGGGCACTGCCTCTTCGAGATATTTACGGTCGAAGTAGAGCGACTGCGTGGGTTGTGGGGCGGTGTAAATTCCCCGGAGGGTCAGTTCCAGATTCGCGTCCCAGATTGTGCCCTGCAAAACAATGCGGTCCCCGAGCTTCCAGCCGAATTTTTTCGCGATCTGGCTGTCGGCCACCGCGCCGGCGCGATCGTGCTGCCAGGCATCCAGTTGATCCTGCGGAATCTTAAAATCGGTGTATACCTTGAAAAGCTGCTGCGGATCGGTGGCAAACTGCGCGAAGAAATGCTCCGGCTTGTCGTCGATGTACTTACCACCAAACCATTGCGTCGGCACAACCTCCACAACGCCGGGCACCGTCTTGATCTTCTGCGCGTAATAAATCGGAAGCGAGAAGGTCAGCGAGACGCGATGCCGCGTGATCAGCCGCTGCGTGGATTGCTCGCTGCCTTTGTCGCTGTAGAAAGCACGCCAAATGGTCATCATCGCGGTCAGGAGAGCAAGCGAGAATGCGATGCTCACCATGGTCAGCGCGGTGCGCCGCTTGTTGCGGAAAGCGCTCTTGGTGACAAAAGTGGTCAGCGTCATGACTTGCTCCCGGAGACCTTTTGGTGAGACGCCCTAAACCTGGGTCGGCGCGCCGCCGGGCGCAGCCAGAAAATCGTTTCGGTGAATCGTCCCTAGCATAGACGATCATGCGACCTGCGACAACTCATCCACCGCAACTAAGTGTTATGTCTTCGTTCGCTTGCGGGAACTCACTCATCATGGCCGCGCGTCCCCTTCGGCCGCCAGTGGACAATGTCACAACTGCTGGATGACAAATGTCACCCAGTCGAGTTGGCCTGATCTTCAGCTTCCGGTGATCACCACGGATTCCCGTACTTAAAACTGATCAGTTTCGGAGACGAAAAAAGAAATAAAAAGGTTTTCTCCGTGCCTCGGTGTCTCTGTGGTGAAATAGCTTTTCGCCCGCATTGAAACGCCGGGCAACTCGCGTCGACCTATGGTTCGAATCCGCAGCCTGAAACCCAACGTCACCCGCGAGCAGGCGATTCTGCAGTTTTCCTCAACCGGAATTCCGCGAATGTTTCGGAATGTGGCCTTTGGCCGCCTGCGCAGCGTGGCCGAACTCTATCTGCCATTTCGATTGTTCCAGGTAACCATCATCAACCGCGGCGCAAGCCAGCACCAACTGGTTGCACTCGATTCGGTCACCGGCACCCTCGATCCTTTTCAGTTCGATCACGTTCCGACTGATGCTGACGTGATCTCGCTCGACACCCGCAACTGTCCCCGTGCTCATCTGGAAGATGCCGTAATAAAGGAGTTGCTGATTGCCAAACTTCGCCGGCTTCTGTACAGCCGCGGCTTCTTCCGCATGCGCGCTCTCGAAATCCAC
>QIAI01000294.1 GCA_003224995.1 Acidobacteriota bacterium | reverse complement strand
GAGCAAGCCCAATCTATATCAAATTGAAAACGGAACGATTCGGGCTTCGCACAGTGAACTGGGTGACCGAATGCTTAGTTGTGAAGGGAATCCGGAACTCCTGTTCACCGAGAATGAATCCAATGCGAGCCGCTTGTGGGGGCAAGCCAATCCATCACCCCACGTAAAAGACGCGTTTCACGAGTACGTGGTCGCCGGCAATCGGGAGGCGGTGAATCCTTCCGCTGTTGGTACCAAAGCGGCCGCGCATTACCAGCTCGAAGTGCCGGCTGGCGGCAGTGAGGTAGTGCGCCTGCGATTGAGCGCGAAACCAGGAGCTGACCCATTCGGCTTGTTTGATGAAATAGTAGCGGCCCGTCTCGGCGACGCCGACGAATTCTACGATCGAGTTACCCCGCAATCACTGAGCGAAGACGAACGTCGAATACACCGCCAGGCTCTGGCCGGCATGCTTTGGAGCAAGCAGTACTACTACTTCGACCTCGACCGCTGGCTCAACGAGCACGAGTCTCATCCGTTGGTTGGATCTGGCAAGCGCAGCAGTCGGAATTCCGAGTGGTTCCACATGCTGAATAACGACATCATCTCGATGCCTGACAAGTGGGAGTACCCCTGGTATGCGGCGTGGGATCTGGCTTTTCACACGATTGCACTATCCCTCGTGGATTTCGACTTTGCCAAGGACCAGATGCTACTCATGCTACGGAATCTGTACGCCCATCCTAACGGGCAGATCCCGGCTTACGAGTGGAACTTCAGTGATGTGAACCCACCGGTGCATGCCTGGGCCACATTGTTTCTTTACAACATTGAAAGGGAGTTGGGTCGAGCTGACCTGCGCTTCCTGGAGCGCTCCTTTCAGGGCCTGATGCAGAATTTCAACTGGTGGGTCAACCGGAAAGATCCGCAGGGAAAGAATGTCTTCGCCGGCGGATTTCTCGGGCTCGACAATATTGGTGTGTTCGATCGCAGTGCCCAACTCCCAACAGGCGGACACCTGGATCAAGCCGATGGTACTGCGTGGATGGCTTTCTACTGCCAGAATATGCTGGAGATCGCGCTCATTTTGACAGAGTGCGACTCCATATACGAGGACATCGCCTACCGGTTCGTGGAACATTTTGTCTGGATTACGTACGCCATGGACCGCATTGGGAAGAACCACGACGAGATGTGGGACTCCAGTGATGGGTTCTTCTACGATCTACTCCATCTACCAAATGGGGATGCAATGCGGCTGAAAGTCCGCTCGATGGTCGGATTGTTACCGCTGTGCGCTTCCACCGTATTTGAAGCACGAGGCATCCTGGACCGTCATCCCCGACTCATGGAACTGATCACCCTGTTCAAGAAGCGCCACCCTGACGTGCTAAAGCACATTGCTCCGGCGGACGAGAAGTTCACGGGTTACGCTGATCGTCGACTTCTTTCGGTCTGCAACAAGGAAAAGATTGAGCGGATCTTAGCTTACATGCTCGATGAGAACGAATTCCTCGGTCCCTATGGCTTGCGCTCTCTCTCCAAATACCACCTTGAGCATCCGTTCATGTTCCATCTCGACGGGCAGGAGTTTAAGGTCCAATATCTGCCGGCGGAGTCGAACACTGGGATGTTCGGTGGAAATTCCAACTGGCGAGGACCGGTCTGGATGCCGGTGAATGGTCTAGTGATCCGGGGATTGCTGAATCTCTATCAATTCTACGGCGATGAGTTCAAGGTCGAATGTCCGACCGGTTCCGGAAAATACATGACCTTGTTCGAGGTAGCAAAGGAGATTGCTCGAAGACTCTCAAATATCTTCCTGCGAGATGCTAACGGTAAGCGACCCGTTTATGGCGGAGCCAAGAAGTTTCAGGAGGATCCGCACTGGAGAGATTACATTCTGTTCTACGAGTATTTCCATGGAGAGAACGGCGCCGGACTGGGAGCCAGCCACCAAACCGGCTGGACTGGGATTGTCGCGCGCTCGCTCGACATGTTTGCGCGGCTAAAGCCGGAGGATGCCCTCCAGGTCGGTAAGGCAGATGTGGTCGCTCGTATGACTCGGGAGCAGGTCGCAGGGTAAGCGTAGAGCTCGATAGCGATCACTTTCATCGCTTACCCACGGCACTCCGGAGGATGCGCGGCGGCCTTCGACAGCACCGACACTTCGCCAGCCGCCCGTCCTGGTCTGCAGAGGAGCCAATCCATGGCCGAGCCATATCTGGAACATGACAACCATGTAAGCCGTGCACTTGAAGTCTCGGTTAATGTGGGGCTCCTCATTCTGTTGACTGGTGCTTGTCTCCTCATTCTGCGTCCGTTTCTTCCATTGCTTCTCTGGGGCATCATCATCGCCATCGCTGCTTACCCGGCCTACAGGCGACTCACACGTCTTCTGGGTGGACGGGGCGGCCTTGCCGCGGTTGCCTCCACCGTTTTCCTACTCGCAGTCTTCATTCTTCCGGTTGTCTTGCTTACCGGATCATTGGTTGATGGCATTCAAGGCCTAGCGGCTCGCCTTACGCAGGGAACGCCATTCATTCCCCCACCACCGCCCCGGGTTGGATCCTGGCCAATCGTGGGTCCTCCTTTAAGAGATGCGTGGGAACTGGCCTCCAAGAACGCATCCGCTGCATTGCAGACCCTCACTCCTCAGATAAGAGGCATCATTCCAGAGTTGCTCTCCTTCTCTGCTCATATCGGCTTGGCAGTGCTGCAATGGGCGCTCTCGATTCTAGTCGCAGGGGTCGTTCTCGCTAACGCGGCTGCTGGTGCAACAATCGCACACTCATTCGCTACGCGCTTATTTGGCAATAAAGGTGCAGAGTTTGAAGAACTGGCCGGCGCGACGATCCGCAGCGTTACGACCGGAATTATTGGAGTTGCACTAATCCAGTCACTTTTCGCAGCGCTTGGCTTTCTGGTTGTTGGACTACCGGGTGCGGGAGCGTGGGCTCTGATCTTCCTTTTTGCCGCCGTGCTTCAGGTAGGAGGTCTCGTCTTGATACCCGCGGTGATCTACATGTTTGCAATTGCCAGTACTACGAAGGCCGTGATCTTTCTGGTCTGGTGTCTCATTGTCGGGGTGATGGACAATGCGTTGAAGCCGCTGCTGCTCGGGCGTGGTGTACCGGTACCGATGGCAATCGTGTTTTTGGGCGCTATCGGTGGGTTACTGACAATGGGGACCATCTGCCTGTTCGTAGGGGCAATCATTTTGTCTATCGGATACAAGCTGTTTCTTGCATGGCTCGAGGGGACTTCTCAATCACTTGAGCCAACCAACGACTTGTGGACTTTACGACGGGTATGGCAGCTGTCCGTTGTGGAGGTGACGTTAAATGCCTTCTGTCTCTCGCAGTTCGGTATTGTATGTAGTTGTGCTCGCGGCGTTACTACCGGCTTTACCAGGTGCCATTGCCAAGATTGTTCGAACCGGTGATCCGTATCTGTTCACTGAACGCTTTTTTCAGGACGTATTGGCCCGTCTCTCGGGGCCGGGCAGATTGCGCTTCGTCGTACAGCCGACGGTGGCGATCTTCTTGGGTCTCCGGAGTGGGGTCAAAGACGCACAGCTAGGTTTACCGCCGTTTCTTTGGGGACTCATCTTTCACAAAGCACATCGACGTGACCTGTTACGAAGCGCATTTGCCTCAATCCGGAATCTCCTCGCAATCGCGATTGTGCTCGATGTCATTTCCCAATTTCTTATCTTTCACGAGATTCGTCCCGGCGCGGCGTTGCTGGTCGGCCCAGTGCTCATCACCGCACCTTATCTTCTAGCCCGCGCATTGACCAATCGTATTGTCCGCAGAAAGACCCCCCTCATGCCGACAGCTCACACGAGCTGACCTGATTGGAGGACAGAAGATGCACCGCTCGTGCTCCGGAATTTTGGTTGCGCTAACCAGTCTCTTGGCGATTACGCTCGCATCGGGCAAGTCTAGCAAGGTCGTAATGAGCTGGAAGAACCCTGGCTACCTGCCCGCCAGCAGGCCTTATCGAGTGTTGGCTCTGGGGCTAAGCGACAAAGCAGAAATCCGGGCTGATTTCGAAGATGCTCTCGCCGCGGAGCTAGCAACAACTGGGTTACAAACCATTTCTGGAAACACCATTTTACTCAGACCCGAGGGGACACAGGTCAATCTAGAGTACCTGAGGACTCAGATTCGGGAAAACAACATTGATGTGGTGGTTGTCTCACGCCTAGTTAAAGTTGATAACGATGTCACCTATGTTCCCGGCACTCCCTACATCGCGCCCTATCCCTATTATCGAACCTTCTACGGCTACTACGGAGCGGTATACCCGGTGGTTTACTCGCCCGGATACCTGAAAGAGGAAAAAAAGGTGCGAATTGAAACGAACCTTTACGTAATTCGCTCCAGAGAAGGAGAGCTCGGCTGGACCTGCATCACGGACACGTTCAATCCCTCGAACCTGGATAAGGCGATCAATCGTCTGGTCAAACTGGTGGTCAAGCAGATGCAGAGCGAAGGTGCGCTGTAAGCAATTCCTCGAAGTCGCAATGCAGCCAAAATCCTGGCAGCTTTAGTTCGGTCTCCCTACCCAGGAGTACTGCCACGCCGCCGATACATTTTGATAATTTCCCCCGTAGCGGATATAGGCACCTCGGTTATAGCTAAACTTTAAAGCCTGGTGCCTGCTCACAGGGATGGAGATCGTTCCCCCGATGCGCGAATTGCGCTGGAGAGTGTTGGGATTTTCAACTCCATTTAAGCTGCTGCGCCCGCCTACCCAGAAATTGCCATCGAGCGAGGCCCAAAGGCGCGGCTTCACGTCGTAGCTGAGATGCCCTTCGAAGGCGAAGGTCAAGTTTTGCTTCTGGACATTCGTCCCGGGGGAGAACTGGTTTCGCGAAAAGAAATCGTGATTTGCGGTAAAGAACCAGACCGCTCCATACGTGTCGAGTACCCAATGTTCCCAGCGTCGAGATAGCCCAAGTTCTGGCTTGAATGCCCAGCGGTTGGCTCCATAGTTGATCAATTTGGTGGGATCGTACTGTCCGGTAGGGGCCACGAGCCTGAAACTGAAGCCGAGAAGCGTCTTTTGACGCCACTTAAGGAAGTCCTGCACATCCATTGCCGGCCCCCCTATCAGGTTGAGGGATAAGCGGTAGGAGGAATCGAACCCGCCCGAACGGTAAGCATTCGCCTCGGCCTCAACGACCTTTCCCCGAAAATTGCCTACGCCGTGCGGCAGTGAAGCAGTAAAGTTCGCAGAACGTCCAAGGATGTGCAGGGAGTGTGTAAGGCTAACCACGGATGCGCTGACTCTGGCTGTGGCGCCGGTAATCGGAACTGCGCCATCGAAGAGCAGGTCGCCGTCGTAGAACGAGTAACTCAACGTAACAGCATTGGAGTGGACAGGAGTAATGAGGTAGGCGCGCGGCGCCAAGTCCTGTGCCTTGCCGGCAATAGATAGAAAGAGGACGAAAGGTACCAGACCCGCTTGCCGGATGTTCGTACCACCGAATCGCATTGCGTCTTGCAGCGTCACCGCAGCCTCGTCAACAGGCGTTTGATAACGACCGCGGTCAAGCCGTCCTGTTTGTTTGTTCCATGCGAGAATGCACGAATTCTCTCACAGAGCCTCTGCAATGATTCCCGCGAAAGAGCAAGCTCGGCAAGCTCGAATCACTCCTTCGAGTCTTCTGCAACACACCCACACCGCATCCAGCAGCGATTGCACCAAGCAGCAAGCCCCACACCAATGGAGTCATCGAAGCCGCGGTGCGAATAGCGAACACTCGGACACCGTTACGATGGCAAATGCGGCCATAACACCAGTACGAATTCGTCTTATTGCTCATTGCCCAGCTTTTGGTTTCAGTTGATCCAGTTTGAGTCTCATCTCAATCCCTTAGCCTTCGATAGCGACGGATCAGCGCGTTGGTTGAGCTATCATGGTCGAGTTTGGGCTCCGTTGGACTCTCGAGCTCTGGAAAGATCTTTTCGGCCAGATTCTGTCCGAGTTCGAGACCCCATGCATCAAATGAGTTAACGTTCCAAATCACTCCCTCGGTGAACACTGCGTGTTCGTAGAGGGCAATGAGCTTGCCCAGGGTTTCCGGCCGTAGTTCTTTTACAAGAATCGTGTTCGATGGTCGGTTCCCGTCGCACAGCAGGTGTGGTACAAGCCAGTCCGGCGAGCCCTCCGCCTTGAGCTGGTCGGGCGAATTTCCAAAAGCTAGCGCCTCCGTTTGTGCAAACGCACTAGCCAGCAGGAGATCGTGATGCCGGCCGACCGGATTTGGAGATTTTCCGAAAGCGATAAAATCGCAAGGTATGAGTCCTGTGCCCTGATGCAATAATTGGTAAAACGAGTGCTGGCCGTTCGTGCCACATTCACCCCAGTAGACTGGGCTGGTGGCCTGGGTGACTTCTGTCCCAATCAAAGTAGTTCGCTTTCCATTGCTTCCCATGGCGACGTGCTGTAGATAAGCAGGCAATCGATTCAGATACTGCGTATATGGCAATACTGCGATCGTCTGAGCCCCAAAGAGATTGACGTACCAGACCGTCAATAAACCCATGAGAACCGGAATATTTCGCTCGAACGGAGCCGCTAGGAAATGCATATCCATCTGATGAAAACCATCTAACATGCTACGTAAATTCTCGGGGCCAATGGCAAGCATCGTAGACAATCCGGCGGCGGAGGCAATGGAGTAACGTTCTCCCACCCAGTCCCAAAGAGGAAAGATGTTCCCGATATCAATGCCAAATTTCGCTACCGCTTCTGCGTTCGCTGAGACGGCCACAAAATGCTTGATTACTGCCGCTTGGTCTCCCCCAAGTCCAGCCAGTGCCCAAGCACGAGCCGAACAAGCATTCGTCAGGGTGTCGACCGCCGTAAACCTCTGTGAACACACAACGAACAGCGTCTCGGATGGATCGAGACCTCTGACGTTTTCAGCAAAGTCGCTGCCATCGATGTTGGCCACGAACCGAAATGTCATCGATCGATCGCTGTAAGCTTTTAGCGCCTCGAACGCCATGCTGGGGCCTAAGGCGAATCCTCCCGTGCCGATATTGACAACGTTGCGTATTCGCTTACCGGTGTGACCCTTCCACTCCCCGCCTCGCACGCGGTTACAGAACTGACTCATCTTGTCGAGCACACCTTGCACTCGCGGAACAACATTCTGGCCATCGCTGAACACGGATGCGCCGCGCGGTGAGCGCAGCGCCACATGCAATGCTGCGCAGTTCTGAGTAATGTTGATCTTTTCCCCGCGAAACATGGCGTCAATGCGTGCCTGCAATCCCGATTCTGCCGCGAGTTGTATAAGGAGTTTTATGGTGTGGTCGGTGATGCGATTCTTGGAATAATCGAAATATATGCCTATGTCGTCGACGGCCATGCGACTACCGCGCGTTGGATCATCCGCGAATAAATCCCGGAGATGAAGACAACGAATTCTTCGGTAGTGGTTTTCGAGAGCAGCCCATGCGGTGCGCTTCGTTGGAAGGTGTTGTGGAATCGCTTTCGCGTAACCTGCCATTGTCGACTTTCCTTTCGCTCTGCGCGCCTTTGCTTGAAAGGAATCCGCTCCCCGAACCTGCGTCGAAGAGCACGCGATGTTTGCTTTCAACCTCACTAAATTGTGCGACTCTCCTTAGAGGTCGCACTTCGCACGACAGCTTCTTCAGCTCACTTTGACTAATGACGGGATTCGCGAATTATGTCGAGCGCAGGCCACTTCTAGCATCCGCGCGCACATGCCTGCGTCAACCGCAACGCTAGGGACAGGAACCCGCTTGTGCCACTGACAGAAGTGACAGTCTACCCATCGAAACTTGGTTGAGCGGTACGGAGGGTAAGGCTATGGGCCCCAGTCGATGACTGGCGGTGCGACTCAAATGCATTCCCGCTGTCACTATTCGCAGTTCCTATCGTTAATTGACCTTGTTAATTAGGTGGAATGCAGCCCTTTCGTTCCCCACGAAAAGACTCGCATCCGAAAACGGTCAGGACGGAGCGAATGAAACTTCCCAGGAAGAACTGGCTCATCGTTATTTTTGTGCCTCTACTACTAATGGCTTCTTTCTCTTCACTGGGTGCTGAAGACGACCAGAAAAACAAAACAGTGAATAGGGGCGTGAATCCCCCAAGCATCACCGACCTCGAATTTCCCTTTTCCAACGTACCACCGGTGAAAGGCGCCATGCCGTCCGCCGCATTTGCCGACCTTGAGCACAATTCCAGCAAGTGGGAGGCACCCGCTCCACCCATCGCCTACTCCCCCGAACCGGTTATTGGGTCTTCTGGTGAGGCGCCGTCTGCGGTTCAGTGGACATCGCTTATGAAGGACTCTCTCTCTTACCTTGGAGTGATGCACGCTTTCCGAATCGGTACGGAAGCAGGCACTCGCGAGGGATTGCGCAATAGTGTTGTGGGAGGATACTTCAAATCCCTAGGAGCCATGCACGGCTGGTCAGATGGCGACGGCTACTATGAGAACTACCTGGGCCATCCCATTGAAGGAGCGGTTGCCGGTTACATCTGGACTCACAACGATTCCCGTTATCGCGTTGTGCAGTTTGGGGCTGACCGCAACTACTGGATGAGCCGCCTGCGCGCCTACGGCTTCGCATGGGCCTTCAGCGAACAATTCGAGATCGGTCCGGTTAGCGAGGCTTCGATTGGGCAAATCCAACGGTCTTGTTGCGCCTACGGTTTCGTCGACCATGTCATTACCCCAAATGGTGGGCTCGTCTGGATGATGGCGGGAGATGCCTTGGACCGGTATATTACGGTTCCCCTGGAGAACCGTTCCCACAACACTGCGCTTCGCATCTTGGCTCGCGTTGGCCTGAACCCGCCCCAAAGTTTCGCAAACCTGATGATGTTCCAATATCCCTGGCATCGGGAAAACCGGGCCACCGTCACTAAATACAATGGCGAGATGTATCTACGCCCATCCCGTTCTCTAGCCGAGGCCGTTAGCAGTGAAGGAAATTCCGACGGCTTTGGTGTCGTGCCCAAGTTCGAGCTTGCGGCTTCAATTCCTGGTTTCTACCGTATTGGGGGGCTTGATTGTCTTGGAGGTGGAGCTATGGGCTCCTTCCGGGCCACAGATCTGCGCCAGTGGACCGTGGAAGTAAGCGGCTGCACTCTCGGTAACAGTCTGCCCCAGTACTGGAGCGGCGATTCACTTACATTTACCGTGGGGCCTCAATGGATCGTCCACACGGCCGGCCGCTGGAGTCCCCATGTGCACTTCAGGATTGGTGGGCAGAAGATCACAGAAGAGCAACTCAATCCGGAACTTCAAAAGCAAGTGCTTTCCCAGGCGCCTAAGGGTGCAAGCAAAAGCAAATATCATGATCTCTACACGCGGCATTGGGAGACGACTGGATTTTCGTTCGCGGTTGGTGGCGGCCTTGACGTGGCTCTGAATCGTGCGCTAGCCCTAAGGGTCGCCAACGTTGACTACACTCGCTCCTGGCTCGGGGATCTGAATGGACGGAACTTCGACCACGGGCTCCGCGTCAGCACCGGTCTCGTACTGCGGATAGGAACTTGGTAACCGAGTCTAGCCTGCCTGACCTCGCCTGCACGCAACTGCATGCGTGACTAGGACGTCCGGAACACCGTCATCATACGAGAGAGAGATTCCTTCTTCGTTATCCACCCAGGAAAATTGTGATAGCGACCAAGGCTCCACCCAGGACAACCATCGTAACTCCCATCGCTAAGGGCCGATGCCCTGCATAGCGACCGAAGGCATAGCCGGTCAGGAACAGCATCACCAACGCAATCCCGTTCGACACCCGTAACGCTCGTCTCACATCTTCGATAAACGTAAACGGAATTACGACAGGCAGGGTGGTCAGGATAATGATTAGAAACACTGCGAAGGCACCGAGGAAGTCGCCTTTTCGAAGCTTGGGACGTGATGGCGGTTCGGGCAGTAACGTCAGTTTCTGCCGCAGCCCTTCTAGTTCGGAAGTCGACAAAACGGAGGCCACTACGGGTGGTAATGCGTGGGCAATGATCTGGTGGGCATCGAATGGGCTGCTGGCTTGTCGCAAGGCTTTGAGCTTCAGGATGCATTGACCGAACTCGCTGAAGCTGCCCATTAAATAGAAGATGGCATCGATGATTCCCCACGCCAGGTTGCAGCCCAGCGCACCGATAAGCATCGTGCGAACTTCCGCACGACCTGCATCGGCAACGCTGAAGGAGCAAGTGAACGTGAGGACCATGATCAGCGCGAAAAGGACCTCGGAAATCCTCTCCGTGGGTTCGAGGACACGATTGGACGGATGGGCTAAATTTTCGACCAACGTGCTCAAATGATCCTCCTACTGTTGCCAACCACCCCCCAGCGCGCTATAGAGCTGGACCAACGCCAAACGTTCATTGAGTTGCGCTTGTGCCAAGCCAAGTTGGGCATCAAAATACCGCGTATCACTATCAAGAACTTCGAGATAACTCGTTACTCCACCGCGGTAGCGCATGTCCGACAATCGAGTCGCATCCTGCGCCGAGTTCGGAAACGCCTGCTGTATTGATTGCTGATAGACGAGAACGGCTTCTTGTTGTTGCGCTTCTGTCAGCCTGACGTTCGACCGGATCCTTCCTCCCGTGAAGATGGGTTGAACTAATTGTCCGCCAAAACTCCAGAAGCCGGCGGGCCCGGTGAACAGGTTGGTTAAAGCGGGGCTCTGGTATCCGGCCAAGGCAGTTAGAGAAATCTGCGGAAAATACGCAGCTTTGGCTACGCCGATTCGTGCGTTGGCTGCTATCAACTGTTGCTCGGCAGATTGAATGTCCGGGCGCCTCTCGACAAGCGAAGAAGGCAGCCCTACCGGCACTGTTGGTAGAACCGGGCTCTCGACCAGCGGCTTGCCCCTGGTGACAACATTGGGATTCTTGCCTAGAAGGATGCTGATCAAATTTTCCTGCTGCTCGGTCCGCCTCTCCAAATCCGGAATGGTAGCGGCTGCCGTGTACACCAACTGTTCGGACTGACGGACATCAAGCAAGGAGGTGGCCCCTCCTTTCGCGCGTATCTCTACCAACCGCAAAGAGTCCTTCCGGGAAGCAAGCGTGCTTCGCGAAATCTGCATCTCCGAATCGAGTTCCAGCAACTGGAAGTATGCCGAAGCCACATTACTAACGAGGGTTGACGTCACAGCCTTCTGGCCCCATTCGGTAGCCAGCAGATTCGCTCGCGCCGCCTCGGTGGCTCGGCGGAACTTTCCCCAAAAGTCAAGTTCCCAGAATAAAGAGAGATTCACCTGGCTCGGACTCGTCTCGAAAGCAGGTGTGATCCTCGTAGCAGCGAAACGCTCATTACTGCTTGACGCACCCCCAGAGATGGTTGGGAACTGGTCGGCCCTTGTGATCCCGAGCACAGCTTGCGCCTGAAGAACACGGGTTGCGGCAATTCGCAAGTCGTAGTTCTGTGAGAGCGCCTCCCGGATCAACGTCTGCAGTTGTGCGTCCTGGAAGACAGTCCACCACTTTTCATCGGCCAAGGACGTGGCGTTTTGCGGACCGGCCTCGGGGGCCAGCCCGCGGTAAACATCAGGCACTGTGACCGCGGGACGTTTGTACCCGGGTCCGACCGTACATCCCGTCAGCAGGAGTGGAACCCCAATCAGCCAGCGCTTGCAAAACATGACTAGTCCCCTTCCGAAGGCAGAATGGCCGGGGCGGATGCTGGCGGCAAGTGCTTCTTTTTTCGGTGGGCCAGGCGTTCCACTACGTCGAAGCTCACGGGTATTAGAAAGATGGCCAGAACCGACGCTGCCAGCATGCCGCCAATCACGGCTGTTCCCAGCACTCGTCGCGAAATGGCACCTGCGCCAGAAGCCGTCCAGAGAGGCACACATCCAAGGATGAACGCGAATGCCGTCATCAGGATCGGTCGCAAGCGCAATCTTGCCGCAAGCAACGCTGCTTCTTCGGCTGTTTTGCCCTTATCGAATTCCATCTTGGCGAACTCGACAATCAGAATGGCATTTTTTGCGGCCATGCCGATCAGCATCACCAGCCCAATCTGGGCATACACATTATTCTCAAGGCCTCGCATCCACAGGAACCAGAATTCGCCGAACACCGCCACGGGTGTGCCCAACAGAACACTGAATGGTAAAGACCAGCTTTCATACTGTGCCGCCAAAATCAGGAATACAAACAGCAGCGACATCCCGAAAATTACCGCGGGCGACACTCCTTCCGCGGCTTTCTTCTCCTGGTACGACATGCCCATGTAGTCGTAGCCCATTTCCGAAGGCATGCTCTGCGCGAAGGTTTCTTCAAGCGCCTTGATCGCCTGATCCGAGCTATAGCCCGCTGCGGCGCTACCGTTGATTTGCACACACCGGTAGAGGTTGTAACGCAAGGTGAATTCCGGTCCCGTGCGGGGCTTGATGGAGGTCAATGCACTCATTGGCACCGGCTGCCCCGCATCATTGGTTATGTAAAATTGTCCCAAGTTCTCTGCTCGAGTTCGATAGTCTCCTTCCGCTTGAACGTAGACCTGCCACTGTCGTCCATAGCGGTTGAAATAGTTGATCAGCAAGCCACCCATAAACGTCTGCAGCGTCTTGTAAACGTCGGAGAGCTGTACGCCCTGGGCGATCACCTTTGGACGGTCCACGTCGACGTACACCTGTGGGACCGTAGGCAACGCGGTGGTGTAGACGGCCGCCAACTCGGGACGTTTCCGTGCTGCTGCCAGGAATTTGTCAAGGTTTTGACTCAGGAATTGAGGATCTTTGCCCGCGCGATCCTCCAGCATGAAAGTGAAACCGCCTGAGGTTCCTACGCCGGGAATGGCGGGCGGTGGGAAAGAGAAAGCAACCCCTTCGTTGATCTTCGAAAGTTCCTGGTTCAAGTGTTTCTTAATGGCTTCGTACTGTTCCTCGGCTGCTTTGCGTTCTCCCCACTCCTTGAGTGTGATCCAGTAAAAGGAACTGTAAGTATTCTGCGCTCCACTCAACATGCTAAACCCCAGCACAGCGGTCACCGAATGAACTCCCGGAGTCTTCATGATCATAGCTTCGATCTTCTGCGATGCGTCATCGTTACGCTGGAGCGAGGCGGCGTTTGGCAGTTGCAAACCGGCAAATACATACCCCTGGTCTTCATCTGGCAGGAAACCGCCAGGCAACCGCGAACCGAACCATCCGGCCGCGATCCCTACGCCTAGCAGCAGCAGCATGCTCAAGGCGGCTTTGCGAATTAAGCCTCCGCACATGCTGACGTAACCATCCGTGGTGCGGCTGAATACCCGATTGAACCAGCGAAAGAAAGCGCCCAGAGGGCCACGGCTTTCCTTGCGCGGTCGCAATAACAGAGCGGAGAGCGCTGGGCTGAGGGACAAAGCATTAAAAGCGGAAAAGAGCACGGAAATAGCGATGGTGATTGCAAATTGCTGATAGAGGCGTCCCGTAATGCCAGGAATAAACGCGGTCGGAATAAAGACAGCGGAGAGAATCAGAGCGATGGCAATAACTGGGCCGGAAACTTCTTCCATAGCTTTGAACGCGGCATCCTTCGGCGTCATGCCGTGCTCGATGTGGTGCTCCACTGCTTCAACTACAACTATGGCGTCATCAACGACTAGTCCTATCGCCAACACTAATCCAAAGAGTGATAGTGTATTGATGGAAAAGCCAAGAAGCGGAAATACCACAAATGTTCCGATGAGCGACACCGGCACCGCCAGCAGCGGAATTAAGGTCGCTCTCCAACCTTGCAGGAAAATGTACACAACCAGGATGACCAGGAGGATGGCTTCGAACAGCGTATGCTTGATCTCCTTGAGGCCCTCGGTAACCGCTAAGGTGGTGTCTAGCGCGACCGCATAGTCCAAATCCTGCGGAAATCGCTGCTTGGCCTCCGCCATCAGCTTGCGAACTCCAGCCGCAGTCTGAACTGCATTCGATCCAGGCAGCTGATACACGGCTACCACCGCCGCCGCTTTACCGTTATAGCGTCCGACTAAATTGTAGGTCTGCGACCCAATCTCCAGCCGAGCCACATCTTTCAACCGCAGAATGGAACCATCCGAGCCGGCGCGGATCACTATCTGGCCGAACTCCTCGGCCGACGGCAGCCGCCCTTGAGCCAGCACGGCGTAGGTAAACTCTTGCCCCTTCGGAACCGGTTCACTTCCGATTTGTCCGGCAGGATTCACGGTGTTCTGAGTCTGGATTGCCTTCACAATCTCAGGAACCGTAACTCCCAGTTTTGCCAGCTTGTCCGGTTTCACCCAGCAGCGCATAGCGTACTGGCCAGCGCCGAATACCGTGACGCTCGCGATGCCCGGTACTCGGGTTAACTGGTCATTCAGATTCACATAGGAGTAGTTAGCCAAGAAGATGTTGTCATACGTGCCTTTCGGCGAATACAGGTTGATCAGCATCAACGGAGCCGCCGTCGATTTCTGGACGGTAACCCCGTAATTGACTACGTCAACCGGCAATTGGGAATTTGCCTGGTTGGTGCGCATTTGCGCCAGTATCTGATCTGTATTCGGATCCGTCTTGATATCAAAATTGACCGTTAGCGTGATCTGGCCATTATTCGCATTGTTG
>QIAI01000293.1 GCA_003224995.1 Acidobacteriota bacterium | reverse complement strand
GCTGGGCCATGTCGAGTACCCGCTGTAGAGGTTGACCCAACTCGGTGGCCGACCACATGCCTTGGGCTTGCGTATAGAGAGTGCTGCTAAGGTACTTTGTTTCGGTCTGACCCTGGACCACGCGGGTAATCGCAAAATAATCGTCGACGCCGCCATCAGGGACCCAGAAGCGCGCTTCCGGACAGGTTTCTGAGCACGATCCAGTGGTACAGCGACATTCTGGAAAGTCGAAGCTGGCCAGGTCTTCCTTTTGCCGCCCGCTGATATCAGAGCGCCACGCGTGGAAATTGGTTGACTGGGAAAGCTCGACATTCTCGCGTTGCAGCCTGCTGAACTGATTTGTCAACCAGAACAGGTGGGTTCCATCCGAGGAAAGAAAGGGCCAGGGAGAAGAATCGGTCACCTTCTGGTTGGAGCCAGAAACGGCCGAGATGCGAATAATTTCGCGCCCGAGCAGCGCGGACGCCGATCCGTTCCAGAACCAGAATCTCTGTCCATTCTTGCCGACATCGGGCGAGGGATCGTCGCTGTTGGGTGCGTAAAGCATCTGGCCGCGGCGATTCACCTGCAAAATCCGCGGAGCCTTTAAGACTTCATCGGGAACGCTGGTTGGAGATTTTGCGGCAAAGGTCGCAGGGTCATATTCCACCACGGAATTTGGGGCGGTGAGTACCCAAAGTCGCGAACTCTGCGCGGCAGCGGGGATGGCAAGGCAAATCGCCGCGGCAAAATACGTCAGAAACTTAGGCATGAGCGATCCATCGAAACGTGGCAGCATTGTAAATGGGCCGCAGCACCAAGACTCCATCGCTTTTCGCAACCTTGAGTCGTGCTTTCCTCTGCTGTGCTTCGAGCTCCAAATGTACAATATGTGCGAAACTAGAGGATGATCATGGCAACAACCAGACCTGTCCAGAGCGCTGCCGCGGAAATTCCTGCGGTCCCCCTTACTGTTGAAGGCTATAGCACGCTGCATCAGATGATGCGCTTTCGCTGGAGTGCATGGCGCGGCCTGCGGGAGAGCGAGCGTAAGGAAATCGTGAGTGAAGCCGTTCCCGTCATGGCGGCCATGGAACAGAATGCGCACGGGCAGTCCGCCTTTTTCTCGCTGCTTGGGCACAAAGGCGACCTGATGTTCCTGCACTTCCGCGAGTCTTTTGATGATCTGAACCGGACGGAGTTGCAACTGGCGAAATTGCGCCTCAGCGAGTATTGGGAACCAACCACATCTTACCTTTCGGTGATCGAATTGGGGCTGTACGATTCCACCACGAAGATATACAAAGCATTGGTGGAGCGCGGCATTGAGCCCCATTCGGCAGAATGGAACCGGGAGATCAGTGAAACTCTCGCCCGGCAGAAAGAGGCGATGCGACCTCGTCTGTTCCCCGCGATTCCGGCCCATCGCTACGCCTGCTTCTATCCCATGGATCGGCGGCGGGGGGAAGACCAGAACTGGTATACGCTGCCCATCGAGGAACGCGCACGGCAAATGGGGGAACACGGACTGGTGGGACGTCGTTATGCCGGGGAAGTACGGCAGATCATCACCGGTTCCATCGGTTTTGACGATTGGGAATGGGGTGTAGATTTGTTTGCCGACAATCCCCTGGTGTTCAAGAAACTGATTTATGAAATGCGTTTCGATCACGTCAGCGCGGTGTATGCGCTGTTCGGGCAATTCTACGTAGGGCTGCGTTGCCCGGCGGAGCAGATTGGTTCCCTGCTGGAAGGCGAGTTGCCAGCTTCATCCGTCTAACCGCGTCTGTTCCGGATTTCTTGCATACATTGCTGTCGCGGCCTCACACCGCAGGTTCGCAAGGGTCGCACAATTCATCGTTGGAGAATCACGTGTCGATTTTCGGACTCATCGAATACGCCGATGCCAGCCCAGAAGTACGGGCTGTTTACGACGACATCATGGCGACTCGCAAGACCGACTGGATCAATAATTTCTGGAAAGCAATTGCGCATGACCCCGCCATGCTGAAGCGCACATGGCAGGACATTAAGCAGATTATGGCGCCGGGCGCGCTCGATCCGCTTACGAAGGAGATGGTGTATCTTGCCGTGAGCGTAAGTAACCAATGCGGATACTGCATTGCCTCGCACACGGCTGGGGCGCGCGGGAAGGGCATGACCGACGCCATGTTTCAGGAACTAATGGCGGTCGTGGGCATGGCGAATGAAACCAACCGGGTGGTGGCGGGATATCAGGTAGAAATCGATGAGCGATTCAAGACTCCGTGAGGTGATCGGCTCAGGGGTCAGGACACATCATTGATTCTTTGACGTTGTATCTCTGCGGACACGGGAGTTTTTGGTCTGGCGCTTCTGAAATTTGAACTCGTGCAGTCGCATATTCACGCGGCGTCCGCGGAAGGTAACGCCTTCCGCTTCCAATCGAAAACGCTGTTCGAAGGCGGATTCTCCACGCAACTTGATTTCCCCGCCCGCACCGACGATGCGGTGCCAGGGGAGACCTGCAGACACATGGAGGGTCCGAACCACCTGGCGCGCGGCGCCGGGAAATCCCGCGGCTTTGGCGATAGCGCCGTATGTGGAAACTCTACCCCGCGGGACTTTTCGGATGGCGGCGGCGATGCGATCGCGCATTTTCAGTTTCCTTCTCGAGGCAGTATGACTATTGTGGCACGAATGGCGATTGCGACCTGTGACGCAGTGGCCCGATTGCGTACCCTGCGACTGAGCATCTCAGCCGCGACAGCTTGCATCCAACGAGGTCCATAGGGGGTGTGCATTATTACAAATCTTTACAGGAGAGCGAAACAATGAGAGGCAAGTTATCAAGGATTCTTCCGCTCGGAATAGCATTGATCTGCCTGGGCGTCGCTTTGTTGACGGTAGGTTGTAGTTCCGGGAAAGCACGCTTCCGTTTCGTACTAGCAGCGACGAGCGTCCCCACCACCGTGGACCTGTTTTTGGATGGGAAATCGGTGCAGACAGGAATTGGCTACGGCCAAAGCGCTACGTATCGAACCGCCACTTCTGGCTCTCGCAAATTCGAATTGTTTGCCACCGGCACTACCACTAGCCCTTACGTCAACGCTTCTGTATCGCTGGGCAGTAAAGACACCACGGTGATCGCTGAGGGTCTTTATCCGGCAAGTATTACCTTGGCGCCTTACACCGACGACAACACCGCCCCCGCCACCGGCAACATAAAGCTGAGAGTGATTAATGCCGCGCCCAGCGTCGCGCCTTCGGGTCAGGGGGTGGATGTTTATGTGGTTCCCACGCAGCAAGGTATTGCCGGCGTCAATCCGCAGTTCACGCTGGCCTATCCAAACGCCAGCAATTACTTGTCGCTTTCGGCCAACACCTACGACGTGATCATGACGGTGCAGGGTACGCAGAACATCGTCAGCAGTCTGACCGGGACTTATCCACTGACCTCAGGGCAGATTCGCACGCTGGTAATTCTGGATGCGCCCAATGGCGGCGGCCAGTACAGCCTGATCGAGCTTAATGATCTGAACTGATTGGAGATCTCTTGTGCAAACCCATTCATCCTCGGGGATGGATGGGTTTTTGTTTTCAGCAACGAGACCAGACTTAAAGCGAAATCCAGCCGACATAGATCAGCCATAGCGAACCAACAGAGACCAGCAGCCACAAGAGCACGCCCTGAATCAGGGGACGGTGTCCAACTCTTTTCAAGGTGGCGATCGAGAGGCCGGACCCGATCAAGTAGAGCGTCACCGTAAGACCGATGCGAGCTAATTTGCTCAGAAACGCGTACAGCGGCGCTGCAGAGGGAGCGTAGGTATTGCAGACTGCAGCCAGGCAGAACAGCGCGATGAACCACGGCCATTGAATTTTCGCTTTCGCGTGCTTGAGGACCGCGGTGGCGAGAGCCAGAGGAACAATCCACAACGCGCGGGCGAGTTTCACCGTGGTACCGACCTGCAGGGCCGATAGACCGTACTTGGCGGCAGCACCCACGACGGAACTCGTATCATGGATGGCCAGCGCCGCCCACAGGCCAAACTGTGTCTGGGTCAGTTTTAGTGCGGCCCCGATCGCCGGAAAGGTTAGCAATGCCACGGAATTTAAGACGAAGACGGTTCCTAAGGAGACCGCCATCTGCTCATCGCTGGCCCCGGTAATGGGCCCGACCGCCGCGATGGCGCTGCCTCCGCAGATCGCGGTGCCCGTGGAAATCAGGTAAGCAGAAATCCGGTCGACTTTAAGCAGCCTACCCAACGCCATGCCTGCGAGCATTGCTACGGAAATACTCAGCAGCGTGTAAGCGAAGCCGCTTCGCCCGGCATGCACAACCGCATGCAGGTTCATGCCGAACCCCAGCCCCACGACAGAACTCTGCAGCAGAATCCGGGAAAATCGAGCAGATTCCTGTGGAAATGGATGCGGAAACAGGAGACCGAAACCGAGTCCGATCGCCAATGCAACAGGCGGCGACGCAAACCCGCTGGCGGCGCAAAGCAGGCCGAGGAGAAAAACAATTTTCGAGGTCATTCGCGAAGAGATGGCCGAGGATATCCTCCTCGGCTCTCGGGATTACGCGGCAGCGCCCTTTCGGAAGGACTGGATTGCCTGGTCTTCGGTATCGAAGACTTCGAAGACGGTCAGCAGCTTGGTCACAAAGCGCGACCAAGGTTCCCAGCCCGCCGGAATCAATGTAGGTGACCCCGCCGAGATTCAGCACCATCCGGTTAGTTTGACTGAGCAACTTCTTAACCGTGTCGCGGAGTTCGGCGGACTCCTCTCCAAACACGATGCGGCCATCACAATTGACGACCAGAATACCCTCGACCGTCCGAGTAGTGAGTTTCAGTTGCATGGGAACATCTCCTTGCTCGAATGCGGAACTCTATTCGGCGAAAAGCCTAACGCTTCGTGGGCCGCTGCGCAAGGGATTCAGACGGCAAATTCGCTCTCCAGTGCAGGCGCGGGAATGCGGCAAACCGTCTTCTGCTCCATCGTCCAATGGCCGGGCATCACGTATAATCGAGACTTCTCATCCATGAGCTACCAGGTCCTGGCGCGTAAGTACCGTCCGCAAAAATTCTCCGAAGTCATCGGACAGGAACATGTTACGCGCACCCTGAAGAACGCCATTGAGCAGGGACGAACGGCCCACGGGTACATTTTCAGCGGGCATCGCGGCATCGGCAAGACGACCGTGGCGCGCATCCTGGCGATGGCGCTCAATTGCCGCTCCACCGACCACCCCGTCCCGGAACCCTGTGGAATTTGTGAGTCTTGCACCGAAATTCGTGCAGGCAATGCGGTGGACGTGATCGAGATCGACGCGGCCACGAACCGCGGCATTGATGAAATCCGCGAATTGCGGGAAGCCGCCCGTTACCGTCCCGCCCGCGACCGCTTCAAAATCTACATTCTCGACGAGGCCCACCAGATCACGGATGCCGCCTTCAATGCTCTTCTGAAAACGCTGGAAGAGCCGCCCGGGCATGTCGTATTCATGCTGGCAACCACCCAGCCCGAGGACATTCCGCAGACCATCCGCTCGCGTTGCCAGCATTTCAGCTTTCGCGCCGTGCGCTTCGAGGAAATTGTCGGCCAGCTGCGACGACGACGCGCTCGCATTGCTGGCAGAAGCAGGAGATGGATCGATGCGCGATGCGCTCTCGATTCTGGATCAGGCCATTGCTTCCAGCACGGAAAGGTTGACCGCCGAGTCGGTCCGGCAATTGGTAGGCGCCGCACCCTCCGGTGTGCTCGAGGAAGTGATGCAGGCGGTTTCGCGCAGCTCGAGTGAGACCGTCCTGCAGCTGGCCGACAAGCTGATCAGCGAAGGGCAGAACCCGATTCATTTCGCCAAGCAGTTGGTTAGATTTCTGCGCAATGCGGTGGTCGCGAAGGTGGCCGGCAATAATTCCGCGCTCCTGCAGATTTCGGGAGACGAACGCGCGCGGGTGGCGCGTATAGCCGACTTGTTCAGCGAGGAAGACCTGGCGCGCCATCTACAAATCATGCTGCGCACGCACGGGGATTTGGGTTACAAGCAGGAACAGCGTTTTCACCTGGAACTTGGACTCTTGAAGATGGCACACGCGCAGCGGCTTCTGCCGATCGAGCAGTTGCTGAGTGAAGTTGCCGGAAGCACTGGCGTGAGTTCTGCAACTCGGCCAGCCAATCGGCCCGCCGTCATTTCGGAAGGGCGCGCCTCGGCGCCACTGAATTCTCCTTCGCGCGGAACGAATGTCTCTCCTTTTGCCGCGGACTCGGTACGCAAGGGTGGTTCGAAACCTGAAATGTCGGCAGAAGCCGGATCTGCGCCAGCCCTCCGCCAAGTCGGCAACCTCAGTTCCGGCGCGCCTGTAATCATGGGGAGCGTGGCACCCGAATCCGTTGCCCAGGCGAACGTCAGCACGGCCGTGGCCGTCGAGGAGGCTCCCCCGGTATCCGCGTCAAGCAATATCAACGGCGTTCGCGATGCAGTCCTGAACGCTTTGGGCGATGCC
>QIAI01000292.1 GCA_003224995.1 Acidobacteriota bacterium | reverse complement strand
ATCCTAAGCGAACGCCGTTTGGTACAACCCTCTGGAAAATCATGCCCGGTTAGGGTATTGCCTGTATAGACATCAGTTTGGCCCCAAGCCGATGATTGGGATGGCCTTCCTTCTGGATCATTGTAGGTGAGTTTGTCGATGTCAAATCGTAGCATCCAAATGGTGTCTTCCCCTGCCGACAGACCGAGCCACCATGATGATGAACATATCGTCCAGTTGTATACGGACGATGCGTTTCTGATCGAGGTTTTGGGCCGCTTTATCGGCAGTGCGCTCGCGATAGGAGAGTCTGCCGTAGTTATAGCGACAGCAGCCCACACCGCTCAGCTCGAAAAACGTCTCTCCGCAAGCGGAGTGGGCACATTCAAGGCGACATCGCAGGGACGATACATCACGCTTGAAGCGAATGAGACTCTGGCAAGGCTCATGGTGAATGGGTCGGTCGACGAGGGGCGTTTCAAAAGAGTTATTGGCGATGTCCTGAATCGAGCTAAAAACGCCACCCACCGCAACGAGCTCCGAATTGCAGTGTTCGGAGAGTTGGTGGCATTGTTGTGGGCGGAGGGAAAATTTGAGGAAGCCATTCGAGTCGAGCAATTTTGGAATGATTTAGCAAAGGACTACTCTTTCTCGCTGGTGTGTGCATATCCGACCACGGGATTCGACAGTCAGAGACACATTGAGCCGTTCCTGAAAATCTGTGGCCAACATTCCGGCGTGATGCCGAGCGAGAGCTATCTGGGACTGGGCAGCGAAGAGGATCGCTTTCGGAACATTGCCGAGCTGCAGCAGAGAGCCGAGGCTCTCGAAAAAGAACTTGCCGGACGTCAGCGGGAAGAGCTATTCCGTTTGCTGGTGGAAGCCGTGCAGGACTATGCCATCTTCATGCTAGACCCTGCTGGGAACGTGAGCAGTTGGAACGCGGGAGCGGAACGCATCAAACAGTACAGTGCCGGAGAGATTATCGGGAAGCACTTTTCGCAGTTCTATCCTGAAGAAGATGTGCGCAAGGGAAAACCCTATTGGGAATTGATCATTGCGCAACATGAAGGTCGATTCGAAGATGAAGGCTGGCGGATTCGAAAGGATGGATCGCGTTTCTGGGCGAACGTGATCATCACAGCGGTCAAGGATCATTCGGGTAAACTCCTTGGCTTCGCAAAGGTGACACGTGACGTAACCCTGAAGATGCAGGCACAGCAAGCTTTACAGAACGAAATTTCCGAACGCCGGGCGGCCCAAGAACAGCTTCACAAGTCGGAGACATCTCTTCGCGAGTTGTCGCTTCACCTGCTACGCACTCAGGATGAAGAACGTAGACGCATTGGACGAGAACTTCACGATAGCCTCGGGCAGTATCTGGCGGTTCTCAAGATGAGGTTGGACTCAGCTGCCTCTTCTGTGAAAGGGAAACACGCCGAGGCTTTTGAGGAAATTGAACAGTGCATTCGCTTGGCAGACGACTCCATCAAAGAGATGCGGACGGTCTCGTACCTTCTTTACCCGCCCATGCTCGAAGAAATGGGCCTGAAATCCGCCATACCGTGGTACCTCGATGGCTTCTCGGCTCGTAGCGGAATCAAGGCGAGCTTCACGGCCGAAAGCGCTTTCGGCCGTATCTCTCGCGATTCAGAGTTGGCACTTTTCCGCGTTCTGCAAGAGAGTCTCACTAATATCCATCGGCATTCCGAGAGCCCAACGTCGGACGTGCGCCTGTTTGTGAAGGACGGGACCGCGGTTCTCGAAGTTGAAGATCAGGGGAAAGGTGTCCCCCAACAGCTACTTGAACAGGGTGGAGAAGACTGGATGGGCGCACTCGGCGTTGGAATCCGCGGAATGAACGAGCGAATGCGACAGCTGGGCGGCAAACTGGAAATGATTCGGAAAAAGCGGGGCACTCTCGTGCGCGCGTCTCTTCCCGTTACGCCTCATGCTCCAGCTCCAGAGTAAATCCTCTTCGCCGAGTGCCAATGGACAATCCCAGTGAGGTGGAAGGTGCTTAGATGGCTGTGAGAATTGTCATTGTTGACGACCATGAGATCGTGCGTGAGGGAATCCGAACATTGATTACCAGATCACGACCTGAATGGGTGATATGCGGCGAAGCCGCAACTGGAGAACAGGCGATCGAAGCCTGCAAGAGGTTGAATCTGGATGTCGTGGTCCTCGATATCACCTTGCCCGGGATCAGTGGGCTGGAAGCGGCGTCGAGAATAACCCAGGAGGGATTGGGTTGCCGCGTTTTGATGTTCACGATGCACGAATCGGAGCGACTCTACAAAGAGGTTCGACAAGCTGGCGCTCAAGGTGTCGTGCTTAAGTCTCAGGCGGCACGTGACCTGATTCGGGCTATCGATCTCCTGCTCGCAGGAGGCACATTCTTTGAGCCAGGTCCTGCCCAGCAGAATCCGCCCAATCCAGAGCTGCGGAAAGACGTATCAAATCATGACGAAGATCGCGAAACCAGGTCGATGATGCGTGAGATCACTCTCCAGGCACGATTCGAACGGGACGGTGGCGAGTCTGCGAGTCCCTGCCGTTACCCAGGACATGATGGATCGCTGTCAGACCGGGCTCATCGTTGATAGGACCAGCGCAAGCCTCCAAAAGATCGCTCCCGAATAGCGATCCCTGCTAAGCTGCCTTTCCATCACCGTTCCGGCCTGGGCTGGCAACCAAATCTTGCCGAAGCCGCTCCATTTGTATGGATGCTTCCTTGATCTGCTCAGCATATTCATGGCCTTGCCGTGGCAGAAATCCCCCGTAGTTATCGAGCAGCAGGCGGGCGTTTGCCTCAATCGCGGAGGTCTTTGATCGGGCTTGATTGGAAAGCGCAAAGGTCAGCTTCTCGAGCTGCAAATCGCGGACCGCAAGGGTCTTCTTGCTCTTAGCAGTTTCCTGCTCAAGCACTCGCCCGTGGTAGTGGAACAGTCCAAACAGACATGCAGTCAATACGACCAGACATAAACTGGAAACAATAGTTTCCATCAAAGCCTTGCTTAAACTCGTATTCCTTTCTCGATCGAGTCTGCTGAAATTGTTTTTCTCCGCCACAGATAACGAGGACAGGAGCGCTCGCGCTTGATCCATGTACTCCATTCCTTCGTTTGAGTCCACCAGCGCGAATGCGCGATGACGATATCCCTTTTGGCGCAAGCTAATCGAGCGTTCCATCTCGGCTTGTTTTGAGGTGGCCAAAGCCTCCAGCTGCGACTCTTGAGAGCGTTCGCTCTGCGCCCGATTCGCGAGTTCCAGGCGAAGGGCGGCAAAATCGGTGGCGATCCTGCTCCTCGCGTCGCTATAGGGTTGCAAGTACAAAGGCTCGCCGGTTAGCAGATATCCGCGCTGACCGGTTTCCATATCAGTCAGGTCTGTAAGAATGCTGGAGATGTCCGCCTGAATCGTTGAGCTCTCCAATGTGCCCGCCGCAATGTGTTGCGTCTGTTTTAAATGGCTGATAGCAAGATATGCATTCCATGCCACGCAGGCGATGAGCGCAGAGGCCCCGATTTGTAACAAAGCTTTTCGGATCATCTTATGTGTGCCATCCTTGAGGTGATATTCAGGCCCTCAGCCGTGATTCGACTCGTCCTGCAAGTCTCTGCCGCAACCTTGAACATGGCCTCGCTTTGCTGGACCTGTCTTTCAGCTTGCATGACCGAACTGGCAGCCAGTTGAAAAGCAGAACACCTTCCTGCCTCTCGAAGAAAAGCACGCCTTTATTCGCAGAGATGCGCCTACCTTCTATTCATTGTTCATGGGAATGATAGGCCGGATCGCCACAAGAATGAGGTTATCTCTCTTGGTGCGCCTGCTTGTCGAGCCGCCCACGTAGCAGACGAGCCGCAAATCTGCTGAGGAATGACCGTTCCCAAGCGTTGCCCAAGTCTTTGCACATATTTTGGACGGCATCGGTGGGGACAATGTACGGCGCTCTCGCGAAGCGCTCCACGAAGGCTGCCGCGTGGTGGTCTACGGATTCCAAGCCAAGCTGCGCGGAGGAAGGGTGGCTTAAGGCGCGCCGAGCGGGTGGCACCCGATTCGCGAATCCGCGATCTTGGGGTAGTACGTGGTACATTCTCCGGAACTGGTTTCTCCCGGGCCCCAAGAACATCGTGCCTTAAAATGTCCAGTGGCTAATCCGGCTGAAAGTCGCGTGGGCGCCACGACCTGCTCACACTTCGATCTACTGCAGCAGAAGAAGATCAAGCCCTGATCGCATTACGGTGCCGCTCTGCCGAGCGGAGGGGCCACAGCCGACTTGAACTCAAGTTTCCACGCGGGCAAGCAACGGGTGGCGCGCACCATCCGGGTCACGTCGGAATCCTTGTCTTCACGAGCCATGACATAGGTCCGCATGGTATAGCAGACGCCATCGCGCTCGAATTCCGAACCTGAGCGAGCCCGCCGGGCAAGATCGGCGAGAGTGTCGGAGGTCAATCGCGAGACTTCGGTTTTCTCCGACGGCTTTGCAGAAGTATCTGGAGTGGCAGTCTGCGCGAAGCTGGCTGCCGAGGACGCGAAGAAGAGAATCAGGATGAGCAGCAGCAAAGCAAGGAGGCCGGTGAGTCGCATGGGGATACCTCCAACAGGGGAA
>QIAI01000291.1 GCA_003224995.1 Acidobacteriota bacterium | reverse complement strand
GAAACTGAACGATTTCGGCAAAGCCTTTAAGGACGCCGGCTTCAAGTTTCCGAAAGATGATGAGAGCTTCATCAAAGTGCCCCCCGTGCTTCTGGGAGCGCCGGCCAACAAGGAACTCTTCCCTCACTCGATCTGGCCCGGAACCATTCCCGGCTTGCCGCCGGTAGGGTTGCGCTACAACCATTTTTTCCAGGTAGTCAGCGCCAACCGAAACAATTTCAATCAGCAAAATACGGCGGGCGATCCAGCGCTGAATCAATTCATTCCGCGCACCGATTTTCAGGCGGGTCTGTTCAGCATTTTCATGGCGGGCAACTTTGGCAGCGACATCGCGTTTTGGGTGGATGACGATATCAGCGTTGGCGGGTCGGGCGCTGACGGGGGCCTCGGCGATGGCTACCTTAAATTCGTGAACGTGGGCCGGTTTTTGAAATTGCCAACTGATGCGCTCAGTCTGCGAGTAGGCCAATTCGAGTTGGACCTGCCATTCAGTCCGGCGCGCAGCTGGAACCTGAGTGGCTGGGACATTTATGACCAGCCGAACATTGGTTCCTCGACGCAAAACGTGAACAATGCCTTCGCGCTTTCCAATGCCGCGCAGGGCGTGGAGTTAAGCGGCGGCCACAATTATCGCGGTTACCACTATTCGCTGGCGATCGTGAACCAGAATACCGGGGGTACGCCAGGTAGCGGCGCCAACGTTCCGCCAGTCGTGACTTACACGTCCGACTCAAATTTCAAGGATATCTACGCTCGCTTCTCCTATCGTTTCAACCTGGAGCGGGACGCGGCGAGCCGCAACGAAATTCAGGCGGCGGGCGCAACCGGCCCGCGCGATCACACCTACCTGAACCTGGGAACGCTCTACTTCTACGGGCGTTCGGTGCAGCGCTTCTCGGGGCAGGACGTGAATAACACTCCCGTCGTACTGACTGCGCGCGAACCCTTTTATCGCGTTGGCGGCGACTTCAGCTTCAACTACCACGCGTTTAACTTGTTTGGGCAATTCCTATATGGGCGCGACCAAAATCTGCTTCCTTTGATTCCGTCAGGGCAGCCGCTACCGGTAGGCTTTGCTCCCGGCAGCCCTGCGCATTTCAGTGGCGGCTTCCTTGAAGCCGACTATCTGCTCTACCCCTGGATGATGGCGATCATGCGTTGGGATCGGGTCAACTCATCGGCAGATTTCCTCAACAGCATCGGTGCTGACCAGAACAATCCGCCGGGCAGTCCCTTTTTCTCGCCGGTGAGCTCAGTCCGCAACCGGTTCACGCCAGGAATTCAGTTCCTGATTCACGCCAACATCAAGACGTCGTTCGAGTACCAGATCCGGCCGAAGCAGGTGGTGTATTCGCCGGGAAGCTCGACGACTTTAACCAGCCCATTCCGAACCAACTCAGCGGTTGCGGGCCTGGAGTTCGTTTACTGACAGTGGGGAGGCGAAGATCCTCCCCGGGTTTTTTAAATNNNTGAGCTTGTCTGCCAACGCCGGGACCATCAGCGGTAAAGTTTCGGGCGTCTCGGGCGAGTCCGTGGTTTATGTGGATGTTGTCCAAGGCAAAACCTTTGCAGCGACATCCCAGCACCCACTGATTGATCAAAAGGGCCTGATGTTCACGCCCCATATCACGGTCGTGCAGGTCGGCACTACGGTCGACTTCCAGAACAGCGACTCGGTTGCCCACAATGTCTTCTGGACCTCGGTTGGCGGCAACAAGAAGCTGACTCACAACCTGGGCACCTGGCCAAAAGGCGAGAAGCGCTCCTTCAAGTTTGATAATCCGGGAGCGGTTCCTCTTCTCTGCAACGTTCATCCGGAAATGGCGGGCTACATCGTGGTCTCACCGACGCCCTATTTCGCGACCACAGACAAGGCCGGGGCGTACAAGGTCGAAAACGTTCCGGACGGAAGCTACACCGTCACAGCATGGCACGAGGGAGCCAAAGGCCAATCCAAGCCAGTAACGGTTGCAGGCGAGAGCAAAGCGGATTTCACCCTGAGTAGGTAAGGAGAAAGGGGAACGGTGTTCGACCTCTATCACCGTTCCCGATTCCTTCTACTCGCGAAGCAAGCGCGCCGGCTGGTTTTGGCCCCGGAACGAGTATCGACCTCATGTTCAAGCGATTCAAAACCAAGAAGGTGGACGGGGACTGGCTCAACACGAACTTCCCCTGCATGATGGCCTGCCCCGCCCACACCAATGCCGGCCGCTACGTCGGGCTGATCGCAGAAGGACGCTTCGAAGAGGCCTATCGCTTTGCGCGTGATCCTAATCCACTCGCTTCGATTTGCGGTCGCGTCTGTGCCCATCCCTGCGAGACTGCCTGCCGCCGCGGAGAGATCGACAAACCTATCTCCATCCGCGCACTGAAGCGCTTTCTAACCGAGAGCTACGGTCCGGAATCGAAACGCCCAATCGATGTAAACACCGGTCGCCAGCAACCCAAGTTGCCCTTCAAGGTCGCCGTAGTAGGAGGCGGCCCCGTTGGCTTGTCGGCGGCGCATGATCTGGCGCTGATGGGTTATGCGGTCACCATCTTTGAAGCTGCGCCTGTCGCCGGAGGCATGTTGTATCTGGGAATCCCCGAGTACCGCTTGCCCCGCAGTGTCGTCGAAGCCCAGGTTCGCGAGATTCTCGAGACTGGTGACATCATTCTCAAGCTGAACCATGCCGCCGGACGTGACTTCATGGTGTCGGACTTGCGCCGGCAAGGTTTCGACGCAGTGCTTATCGCGGTTGGAGCGCATCGCAGCCGCGACCTCAGCATTCCGGGAGTCGATCTCGACGGAGTCCACAAAGGCATCGACTTCCTGTTGAATGTGAATCTTGGGTACAAGTTCACTATCGGCAAAAAAGTGGTGGTGATTGGCGGCGGCAATGTTGCGATGGATGTGGCGCGATCGGCGGCGCGCGAAGTCGTCAAGCGACACGTCGCAGGTGTAGAAGATGTCGAACCTTCCACAGAAAATGTGAACGCGGTGGCCACTCGCGAGATGGTCGACATCTCGCTCTCGGCCCTCCGCTTGGGCGCTCGCGAAGTTGACATCGTATGCCTGGAACGGCGCAACGAAATGCCGGCTGCGCTGGAAGAGATTGAAGAAGCCGAGGCCGAAGGCATCATCATGTACCCCGGCCTGGGACCGAAGCGCGTCGTTGGCAAAGACGGGCGTGTCATCGGCCTGGAAACCCTGAAGACCAAGTGGGTGTTCGACGAGAACAAGCGCTTCAATCCTACCTTCCACGAGGGCAGCGAGAGCGTGCTCGAGTGCGACACCATCATCATGGCTATCGGGCAAGCACCGCGCCTCGACTTCCTGAAACCTGAGGACAAGGTGGAGATCTCTCCGCGCGGCCTGATCGGCGTAAATCCGCAGACGCTGATGACCTCGGCAACCGGGATCTTCGCAGGCGGAGATTGTGTGTTCGGCCCACGCCTGATCATCGACAGCGTGGCCGATGGAAAGCGCGCCGCCATTGGGATTGACGAGCATCTTCGCGGGCGCAAGCATCCCGAACCCATCATCGAAGTCGAAGTCATGAAGCGACACGCGATGCCGCTCGACTACCTGGACATCCTTCGGCAGCCCATACCCATGCTTCCCTTAGAGCGGCGCACGGGCGTGACCGAAGTTGAGGTCGGCTACGATGCGCAGTCGGCCATGGAAGAGGCGCAACGCTGCTTGCATTGCTGGGTCAACACGATCTTTGAAGGCTGCGAAGAAGATGGCACATCGTGCATTTTGTGCGGCGGCTGTGTAGACGTCTGTCCCGAGAATTGCCTGGAGCTGGTTTCGCTGGATCGCATCGAGTTCACGCCCGACACGGTGGACGCCATCCGTGCCGAGCAAGAGTGTTTCGGAGTCGAGCTGAACGAAGTCGCGGCCGACGAATTAGGAGTTGTGACTGGCTCCGCCATGTTGAAGGACGAGACGCGCTGCATTCGCTGCGGACTTTGCGCAATGCGCTGCCCTGTCGGCACCATCACCATGGAGTCTTACAACCTGCTTCCCGCCGAACCTACCGGACTTATTTCTGTAGAAGCGATTGATGCCGGCGTGCGTCCCAAGGCGCCCGACGCAGGAGCGCCGAAGTAGCCATGGCAGACGAAAAACAGGAGATGACATCGGAGCCGGGCGGCACGTTCGACCGTCGCCAGTTCTTTGTAAAGCTGGGACTGGGTTCGCTCAGCATCGCCGCGGCAGGAACCGCAGTGTTCGCCTACCAGTTCCTCTCCCCCAACGTTCTCTATGAACCCTCTCCGATCGTGAACGCCGGAAAGCCCGAAAGCTACCCCACCGACTCGGTCACGCTCGACGTGAACTCCGGAATTTATCTGATTCATGCAAAGGAAGGCTTCTTCGCGCTGGGCGCGGTTTGCACGCATCTCGGCTGCCTGACGGCATGGAAGCCGGAGTTGGGCATCATTGCCTGCCCCTGTCATGGCAGCAAGTTCGCGGTACGGAACGGAAATCAGAAGCCGGGAGACAAGATTGAAGGGCCGGCCCCCAAGCCGCTGCCATGGTTTCGAACCTGGCTCAGCGACGACGGCGATCTAATGGTGGATCGCGGCACGGTGATCCGGCCGATGGAGTTTCTGAGGGGTTGACCATGGCAAAAACAGTCGACCAATACTTCGATAATCTGCGCGATACCCGAGTGTGGCGCTCCATCTTCCGCAGCGGCACCGGTTCGAGCACCCTGAAGCGCTCGCTGGCCATCCAGCAGAACGTCTTCCTGCACCTGTTCTCGACCAAAGTTCGACGCCGCATGGTGAGCTTCAGTGCGACCTGGTATCTGGGCACATTGACGCTGGGCACGTTTCTGATCCTGGTGGTCACCGGAATTCTGCTCATGCTGTACTACCACCCGTCAGTGCCGCAAGCTTACGCGGACACCAAAGACCTGCAGTTCGTCGTCTCCTCGGGCTTGTTCCTGCGCAATCTGCACCGCTGGTCGGCGCATGCCATGGTGTTCCTGGTGTTCGCCCACATGTTTAAGGTGTTCTATCGGGGCGCCTATCGTCCGCCACGCGAATTCAATTGGGTGATCGGAGTTGTTCTGCTGCTGGTCACGCTGCTGCTCAGCTATACCGGGTACCTGCTGCCCTGGGATCAACTGGCATATTGGGCGATCACGGTGGGATCGAATATCGCATCTGCCGTGCCTGTATTCGGCGACAAGATTCACTTCATGCTGCTGGGCGGCAATCTCGTGAATGCCAATGCCCTCCTGCGCTTTTACGTCCTGCACTGCATGATCCTGCCGCTGGCAGCGATTTTCTTTATCGCGATTCACTTCTGGCGCATCCGCAAGGATGGCGGTCTGTACGCACTTTCGAGCGAGCCTTCCACCCTGCAAAAAGCCGCGCTGGCGAAGGAGGCGCGATGAGCACCAAGGATTTCGTAACCGGCATGGACTCCAATGCGCGCAAGTCTCCGCGTCGCGTGGCGTTCATCACCCGGCGCACTTCCGCGCAGGTCAAAGTCGCCGATGAGGAGACGCTGCAGACATTCCCCGAGGTGCTCTTCCGGGCAGCGGTTGCCATCGAAGTGATGGCGATTGGCCTGGTCACCATGGCACTGCTATTTAACGCGCCCCTCGAGGGAATCGCCGACCCGTCGCACACGCCCAACCCCGCCAAGGCACCGTGGTACTTCCTCGGTCTGCAAGAGATGCTTCACTACTTCCCGCCCGTGGTCGCGGGTGTGCTTGTCCCCGGCCTGGTGGTGATGGCGCTGATCGTCATTCCGTACTTCAACATCAACATTGAGGCGGAAGGAATTTTCCTAAAAGATCGGCAACGCCGGTTGCAAATTTTCTATATCGCGACCGGAGCACTCATACTTTTTCTGCTGCTATTCCACGTCTTCGTGGCGCTGGTGCCGACTCTGATCGTCGCTGCCTTTATGATTCTGGCCGCGCAGAGCTCGCCACAGTCTTCATCGGCGTTACGCCGCTATCTTGCCTCTAAGCCGCTTTCTTACTGGATCATGAGTTGGTTTTTATTCGAACTGGCGGTGCTGACGGCCATCGGCACATTCTTCCGTGGCCCAGGATGGTCCTGGGTCTGGCCCTGGAGGAGTTAAGTGCAATCGTCCAATCAGACCTCGCCCTCCTTGTGGAAGAAGTTGTTCGGAGATCCTCTTCGCGCATTCGCTGTGGTGAGCGCAATCCTGCTGGTCCTACTGGCAATCGCGCCTG
>QIAI01000290.1 GCA_003224995.1 Acidobacteriota bacterium | reverse complement strand
CCAGGCGTCCCTCGCATTGAACAACCGCGATATCACCTACGCTCTCCACATGAATATCGAACATGATCTTCTCCTGCGAAGAGTAATTGCACGCTGAGTGCCGTCCCGTAAAGGGTAACGATTTCTATCAGCTATCACTGAAACATAAGGCAGAAGCGAGAAATTTTGGGAGCGGAGGAGAAAAAACGCTGTACAGAATAGGCCGTAAGTTTTTAAAAATGCAGACCCCGTGCCCTCACGGGGTCTGATGAGCTCGTTTTTCGGGTGCGTTCATTCCGCATAGCAGGCCCTAGCTAAACGCGACCCGTCAGAGCGAGAACCAACAGGATAAGCACGATCAAACCCAAGCCACCGCTTGGGTAGTAGCCCCAACCCCGGCTATACGGCCATGTCGGCAGGGCACCAACCAACAACAGGACCAGGACCACAAGTAGAATCGTTGACATTTCACACTCCCCTTAATCGGCGTTTTATCGGTGCTCGCAAATCATCACGAAATTACGTCAACTCACCTCCGCAATATCTCGGGTAGATTGGGTAAAGCTATGCAGAAAATATTGGTCAAAAAATGCATTTTTGAAGCAACCCTTAGCCTGTTTAGGGGCACACTCCCCGACTTTCTCGACAAGACCGATTCAGGGGAACTTGTTAGGATTTGGGTCCAGTATTGCACCGTAAACCTTCTTTCGCGCAGGACCATCCAACATCGATGGGTTCTCTAGGCAGTCAACTGTTGTGGCTTCTGATCCTCGCCATCCCTGTGGCCGCGGTGTCATGGACCATCACCCATGAAGAGATATTTCGAGAGCCACGGGACTACTGCAAGAAACTGAGCGAGTCGAAGCCGGTTCTCTGGCAACGCAAATTCTTCTACTTGTTTACCTGTGAATACTGTTTCAGTCATTACGTGACCGCGGCATTTCTGCTGATGACGCGCTTCAAGTTGTTGTATGCGGACTGGCGCGGCTATGTCATCGCTCTCTTTGCCCTTGTTTGGATGGCCAACATCTATATGGCGATCTTTGCGAATCTCAAACTTGAGGTTCACCATGAACGCCTGGAAATCAAGTCGAAGGATATGGACCTACAGGCAAGGTCGACCGGAAAGCGGCCGGCGGCGTGACCAAGGCGTCGGAGCAACGACAAGCGATAGAAAAAGGGCGACTCGCGTCGCCCTACTTGCTTTGTGATTTTCCGGGCCGAAGACTCAGGACCAATTCCACCGGCTACATGGAGAGCAGTCGGCGGAAGAAGGATCGATAGCGCTGAAAGGCCATGCGCAAGTCCTCAGTTGAAATGTTATCGCCACGATCCCATTGCTGTTCGAGTTTGGACCGCTCGTTGGCGAAAGCTTCGGCGAGTTGCTGCATGGTGGAAGCGACCAGACTGTCGGCGCGCTCGACGGCCTTGCGAGGCTCGTCGACAAAGCCGGTCTGGATGTCGTCCCACTGGGTCTGTAGATCCCGCAATTGGTCATCGGGGAACAATGCGGTCGTTTCCGTAGAAGCTGTGCTGGTTCTTGGCTGGTTGGGAACAGGTTCAGGTCCCGAGCGGTCGGATCGCACCGGCTTCATCCGCCCGACTTCGACGTCAGATTCGGGGGTTTCGGGTGTGTTTTTGGCGCCTGCCAAATCAGCAGTGGTCAATTCCTGCCGTTCAGCGTCATCTTTTCTCAATGGCATTGTCATGCGCGGATTTCCTTTCTTTCGGGGAGCGCGTCATTGAGCAACTCCTCGAACAGCGAACGGTAATGAACCATTGCCGTGCGGAGATTTTCGGTGGTGGCTTGGCCGCGAGCACGACTCACTGCGATGGCGTGAGCAGCGCGATAATTTTCAACGACCGTAGGGTGATCGACAGAAATGATGTCGGCGCGCTCGGCGAAATCGGTGACGGGATAACCTCGAGCTGCCATGACTTCGCTGACCAGACTGTCGGCCCTGGCAACCGAGCCTTCAGGGTCGTCCACAAATTGGGCTTGCACATCGAGCCAGCGATTGGAAAAATCGGTGCGAGCAGCCGCGCTCAGGGGATGAATTCGCAAGTTTTCACGTTTCTTTTCGCGAAACTCCAGAACGCCTTCGCCACGACGGATATTGCCTTCCTGCCGGATGACTCGCTCATATTCGGGACCGAATCGATCGCGCAAGAGCTTACTTTTCCGGTGCCGCATGTAAAGCCAGGCTGCAATCCCTGCCAGCAGGGCTAACGCGATGCCAACAAAAACTACCGCTGTGCGTTGGTCCATGACCACATCCTTTCCTGTGACGCAACGAAAGTCTGCAGTCTGATTCGCACCAAGTGCAGGACGGTTGCACTTGTTCAAGCCGGGTGTTTCACGGAGCCAGCGCAGCAGAGAAGTTTTTGTGCCGTACTCAGCTGATTGCAAGGGAAGTGGGCCTAAAAAGATCCAGGGCACAAGATTGGAAAGAATCTTGTGCCCTAAATTTCCAAAGGGTCTTTACCTTACGGAGTTTGACCTCCGGCAACCAAAGAGGGCGCTCAGGCTTGCTCGGCTGGCGGAGAGACAACCTGAACTATGTTGTTTCTGACCGCGTACAGAACCAACTGGCTAACCGAATGAACGTCGAGCTTGCGCATGAGGTTCGAACGGTGCGTTTCGGCAGTTTTCACACTCAGCCCCAGAGCGACTGCGACTTCCTTGGTGCTCTTTCCCTCGGCCAGAAGTTGAACCACTTCGCGTTCCCGAGAGGTGAGGACATCCTTGGGTGCGGGCTGCTCTTGGCCACCTTTGAGATAGGTTTCCAGGACGATCTCAGCAACCTTAGAGGTGAAAAACGTCTTTCGTCCGGCCAACGCCTCCAAAGCAGAGATCAAGTCACGGCCAGCATCAGATTTCAAAAGATATCCGCGCGCACCGGCTGCCAGCACTTCACGCACAATCTGCTCCGATTCGTGCATGGTCAGGATCAGCACCTTGATATTTGCGTTGTCATGGACGATCTGGCGGGTGGCATCCAAGCCATTGAGCTGCGGCATGCCGATATCAATGATGACAATGTCGGGCCTTAGCTGGCTCGCCAGGTTAACCGCCTGGCGACCATCCGAGGCTTCTCCACAAATCTCAAGGTTCGGGCAAGTCTGAACCATCACCCGAATGCCGTGGCGCACTACTTCGTGATCATCAGCAATCAAAACTCTCGCGGGTTTCATCGATCATCTCCTAGGGCCAGGATAACCGCGGGCTTTGGAATCCTTGGCAATAAAGGGCGCGTGGCGGTGTTACTGGTGCGCTTCCCTGTTTCTGACCAGCCAGTTCGTAAGTAGACATTGTGTAACGGTTGCTAATCTTAATTTCTGCCAGACTTCCATCGATTTCTGCCAGCCAGACTTCCATCGATGTGCAAGAAGATCTTTTGCACCATTATCTTCGATCTTCAACTCGTCTGGACCATTTCTTTGGACTTGGACCCACGGCCAAGCAAGGGCATACTTCCACCTCTATGCAACAGGTCGCAATACAGTGTTCACTGTAGGTTGACAGAATCGATACAACACTTGGGAAATGAATCAAGAAGTACACATTACCTGCCGTGCCGTCTCCATGAATCACCTGATTCCGGATGTTCGCTAATTCCGATCAGATTGCTTGGGGCTTTGGAACGACTTCTCATTCTGAATCGGCCACACTCTCTAGTCCTGCTCTTGAAGGCTCCCTCATGAGACATATCTGCATTCACGGCCATTTCTACCAACCGCCGCGGGAAAACCCAGGGCTGGAATATGTTGAATTGCAAGATTCTGCCTATCCCTACCACGACTGGAACGAGCGGGTGACGGCAGAGTGTTACGCGCCCAATGCCGCCTCCCGCATCATGGATGCGGACAATCGCATTGCAAGCATCATTAACAATTACTCGAAAATCAGCTTCGATTTTGGACCGACGCTGCTGTCCTGGCTCCAGGGTAATGCTCCCGATGTCTATCAGTCTATTTTGGACGCCGATCGTGAGGCGATTGCAAGCTTTTCCGGGCACGGATCCGCAATGGCGCAGGCATACAACCACATGATCATGCCCCTGGCGAATACCCGCGACAAACGCTCGCAGGTCGCGTGGGGAGTGAGCGATTTCAAGCATCGTTTTCGGCGCGCACCCGAGGGCATGTGGCTTCCCGAAACGGCGGTGGATCTGGAAACCCTCGACCTGTTAGCTGAATTTGGTGTCCTGTTCACCGTACTGGCCCCGCGCCAAGCCAGCCGTGTGCGAAAAATCGGAGCGCGTTCCTGGAAGGACGTCAGCGGTGAGCGCATTGATCCGACCCGCCCCTATCTGCTGAAGTTACCCTCGCGCCGCAAGATCGCTCTCTTTTTCTACGACGGGCCGATATCCAAGGCGGTCGCATTTGAGGGGCTGCTGAATAATGGGCAGCGATTTGCTGAACGCATGATGAGCGGGTTTTCCGATGAACGAGATTGGCCCGAGCTAGTGCACATTGCCACTGACGGGGAAAGCTACGGCCATCATCATCACTTCGGGGAAATGGCACTTTCTTATGCGCTGAATCACATCCAGGAAAACGATTTGGCGAAGATCACCAACTATGCCGAGTTCCTGGAAAAGAACCCACCCACGCATGAAGTGGAGATTTTTGAAAATAGCTCGTGGAGTTGTGTACATGGAATCGAGCGCTGGAAATCGAACTGCGGCTGCAATTCTGGAGGACATCCGGGATGGACGCAGCAATGGCGAGGGCCTCTCCGGGGCGCTCTGGATTGGCTACGCGACGCGGTAGCAAGCCGGTATGCGGAAAAGGCGCGGGAGTTCCTCAAAGATCCGTGGCGTGCGCGAGATGAATACATTCAAGTCATTCTGGACCGGTCAGTAGAGAACGTGGATCGCTTTCTGGCTGAGCACGCCGTCCGAGAATTACAGGATGCCGAGAAGGTTATCGTTCTGAAACTTCTCGAACTGCAGCGCCATGCCATGCTCATGTACACCAGCTGCGGGTGGTTCTTCGATGAGCTGTCCGGAATCGAAACCGTGCAGGTCATGCAATACGCTGGCCGGGTCATCCAATTGGGGGGAGAGATATGGGGTGAATCTGAGCTGGAATCCGCTTTTCTGGCGAAGCTGGGGGAAGCCAAGAGCAACATCGCAGAACACAAGAATGGGGCGCGGATCTACGAGAAATTCGTGAAGCCTGCGATGGTCGATATTCCTCGCTTGGCAGCACACTATGCGAT
>QIAI01000289.1 GCA_003224995.1 Acidobacteriota bacterium | reverse complement strand
CATGTTCCCTTGATCGTTAAGCTTCCCCGGGGAAATGGCGGAAGAGTGGTGGATAGTCAAGTTCGCACCACGGACATTCTGCCGACGGTGCTCGAGTTAGTAGGCGCCGCTCGGCCGGAGAAGCTTGATGGTGAGTCCCTCGTGCCTTATTTCGACGGAACACAGTCCGGCAGCCGGATTGTTTTCGGCGAGACGGATTATCCTTTGCACTTTGGCTGGGCTCCGTTGCGTGCGGTTCGGGCAGATGGTTTGAAATTCATCCAGGCGCCGCGACCGGAGTTTTATGAATTGCAAACCGATCCGGGAGAACTCAAGAATCGTTATGCGCCTTGGGATGCGACCGTCCAGAGATTCCGCAAGATGCTGGCGGACTTCAGGGCGCAGATGCAAAAGCCGGCGCCCTCGGAAGCAACCGTGGGCACGGGCACTTTGGATGAATTGAAGGCGTTGGGATACCTGGGCGCGGCGGATGCCGGAAGCGCGACCAACGTTCCAGAACCCTCGTTGTCAGCGGAGGAGGGCCGGGTTGGCGAGGCTCGCTCAGGACTGGAAAAAGTTCTGGAACTGGATGCGAACTCCGAGACAGCGTTGCTGCAAGTCGGCGAACTCGAACTGCATGCGGGGAATTACGAAAAAGCGGCAGAATATTTGAAGCGTGCGCGCGAGGTTCGGCCGAATGATGCGACGGCGGCATTTTATGAGGGGCAGGCGCTGGAGAAGACGGGCAATCTGGAAGGGGCGCGGGAAGCGTTGGAAGCGAGTCTCAAGTCCGCGCCGCAGGCTTCAGTAGAAACTCGTGTGTTGTTGGGCCGCGTGTATTTGCAATTAAAAAACTTGAAAGCGGCCGAGGATCAGTTTGAAGCGGGTCTTCTGGTGGAACCGCAGAATTTGGAGGCGCGCATCGGACTGGCGCGGGTGCAGGTTTCGGATGGGCGCTTTTCGGACGCGCTCGCTCTTTTGCCGGAGCAGTCGAAGAGCGCCGAAGCGTTTGAGGTACGGGCACAGGCGTATGCGGGTCTGGGGAAAAAAGTGGAGGCGGAGCGGGCACGCCGGCGAGCGGTGGAATTGAAGGCGGGCGCTCGCGGAAGCGGCAGACCGGAATCAGGGCTGCATTAGGAGCGGTCGCGAGCCAATCGGCGACAGAGCCCGACGGGCGGGGACGCCCGTCGCTCCATTGATTTATTTATTTTTGGGCTACTTTGCCGTCGGAACTTTCGAAAATTTCGTTTAGAACGTGACCGTGCATCTGCTTAGTGGGCTCGATGCCGTAGATGTGTAGGACGGTGGGAGCGAAATCATAGACGCTCGCTTCGAATCCCAGGAGACGAAGTCCCTGCTTGATGCCGGGCCCCATGGCGAAGAAGGAGCCGGGGACGTCGTCGCCATCCGCGAAATCGTGCTTCGCAATGACGGGAGTGGTTTTCTCGTGGTCCATGTGGGCGTGCGGATCGGTCTGTTCGAACTCGCGCAACGGCTTGATGCCGTGATCCGAGACTATGAAGAGGTACGTCTTGTCATCGATATGTTTGAGGATGCTGCCGAGAACTGCATCGAAGGCGACGTACTGGTTGGGGAAAGCATCGGTGCGGACCGCGTTGATTTTCGGATTGTATCCGGCATTGTAGGGCGCGATGGGATAAAGCCAGTGGCCGGTGCGATCTTCGCAGGATTGGGCGAGCCAGGTGAACTCGGTGGGGTGCTCAGTCAGGAGATAGTCGAAGAGCTTGGTTTGCTGGGCACGGATCACGTCCACTTTCTTGAGCCAGGCGTCAATGACCTCGGGTTCATGATTTTTGAGTTGCTCGGCGGAAGGCATGCGCTCGCAGTCAATGAAGAAATCGCCAACGTTTTTGATTAGCTCGGCCTTCATGGCGGGCGGGTAGACAGGCTCTCCACCCTGAACCTCGGAAAGCTTGGGTGCGCACAAAACGCCGTCCTCACAGTTTTTTCCGCGGGTCAGCATGCCGCTGATCATGTATCCATTGACGGGCATCACGGGAAAGGTAGCCGGCACGTTGGCCATTCCGACGGTGATTTGATTCTTGGAGAGTATGGACCAGATCGGCTCTTCCTTGAGCATGTTGGTGTTGGCGGTGATTCCTCCGACGATGAAGCCGCTGACTCCATGCTCCTCAGGGTGGGTGCTGGTAAACAGGGTGCTGTAGACGCGCGGACAGTTGGGCGCCGAAACGGTGCGGAGCTTACCGTAAGCTCCTTTTTTGATCACGCTCGCCAGGTTGGGCATCTTGCCCTCGAGGATGAGAGGGCGAATGACGTCCAGTTCCATGCCGTTTACCCCGATCACAATGACGTGGGGCTTGGGCTTCGCGGTGCTTTGGTTTTGTGCGAATACGGATGTAGAGGCTACGGAAAAAGAGAGCAGTACGACAACCGCGAGAAAACGGGGGACCGTGGGAAACCGCATTGGGGCGCTCCTGCGTGTTTTGTGCCGGTCATTATATATGAGGCGGCAGGGCAGGGCGGGAAGACCGGGTGGGAATCAAAAGCTCTGGCGGCAAACGTCATAGTCTTAGCATATCCCGCGGTTGACCGAACCTAATAGAGCAAGGAGACTCGGTCACGAAATGCCTATAATCGTGGGATATGAGGGAGCGAACTGGAAGAGCTTGGGCCGTAGCGGCAATTCTATTGACAGCGGCGAGCAGCCTCGCGCAGGAACATCAGCATGGGAATGGCGAGAAATTGGGTACGGTGCACTTTGTCACATCCTGCAATCCCGGGGCGCAGAAGGAATTCAACCGGGCAACTGCACTGCTGCATTCGTTCCAGTTCAGGCGCGCCGTAGAAGGATTCAACGCGGTGCTGCGGGAGGACACGACGTGCGGAATCGCATATTGGGGAATTGCACTTAGCGATTGGACTAATCCTTTTGCACCGGGGAAAAAAGACGAGACCCAATTGCGGTCAGGGCGGGAGAGCACGGAACTTGGCAACCGCGTGGGTGCGAAAACGGAGCGCGAGCGGGCGTATATCGAGGCGGTCGGCAAGTTATACAGCGACTATGACAAGACGCCGCAGGGAGCGCGCTTGATTGCGTATCGCGACGCCATGGGAGAAGTTGCGGCGAAATACCCAGACGACCATGAAGCGCAAATCTTCTATGCGCTGGCAATCGCGGGATCGGAAGATCCCGCGGATAAGACGTACGCCGGGCGACTGAAGGCGGGAGCAATCCTGGAAAAACTGTTCGAGGAGGAACCGACCCATCCCGGACTGGCTCATTACATAATCCATACCTATGACGTACCCGCGCTGGCGGAGAGAGGGCTGGTGGCTGCGCGACGTTACTCAGAAATTGCGCCAGATGCTCCTCACGCCCTGCATATGCCATCGCATACGTTTACTCGCACCGGTTATTGGCAGGAATCCATCGAGAGCAACCTGGCAGCGGCAGCGGCGGCACGGCGCGAGGGGCAGACGGCAGAAGAGTTGCATGCCACCGATTATGAGATTTACGCCTACCTGCAAACTGGGCAGGACGAAGCGGCGAGGCGGATTGTGGAATCCTTGGCGGAGGTCGCATCGCACTTCGATCCGAAGGCGGTGTTGGGCGGCGCCGGCAGTCCCGCAGTTGGATATTTTGCGCTGGCCGCCATCCCAGCACGTTACGCGCTGGAACGCCGGGAGTGGAAGCAAGCGGCGCAACTCACACTCCGAGAGTCACCCTTCCCGTACACCGAGGCCATAACGTGGTTCGCGCGCGGATTGGGCGCTGCGCGCCTGGGGCAGGCGCAGAGTGCGCGCGAGTCGGCGGCGGGGCTGAAACAGATCCGCGAGCGACTATTGAAGACGGGCGAAAACTACTGGGCGCAGCAGGTGGAGGTTCAGCAGCTTGAGGTTGAAGCGTGGGCTGCGCTAGCGGAGGGGAAAAAAGACGAATCGCTGCAGCGGATGAGGTCGGCGGCGGAATTGGAGGATGCGACGGAGAAGAGTGCGGTGACGCCCGGGCCACTGGCGCCGGCGCGCGAGTTGTTGGGTGAGATATTGCTGGAAATGAAACAGCCCGCGCAGGCGCTGGAGCAATTCGAAGCTGTAATGAAGAAAGAGCCGGGGCGCTTCCGCACGCTGTACGGGGCGGCACATGCAGCGCAGCTCAGGAAAAGTCCGGAAGCGAGTCAGAAGTATTTTGGCGAACTGCTGAAGGTTTGCGGACATGCGGACAAGCCGGCAAGGGCGGAGTTGGTAGAGGCACAGCTGGCGATTTCACAGCATTAGTTGCGCTCTTAAGGCAGATCAGCGCGCCATGCACTATATGGCATTGACAGCATCGAGCCGCTCGCATAAAAACCTCTCGGTATTAGGTCGGCGGACCCTGGGCAGTGATCGTCGAAAATTTTCGCGTTCGTCTTACTGACTTGTTGCAGCAGTTGAGATGACGGGCATAGACAATGCCCGTCGTTCCCATTCCTTTCAGCTCTCGCGTTCACTGCTGCGGTGGATTCTGTTGTTGCGACGAAGTTCCAGTGCCGCTGTTTCCAGAAGAACCTTGCGAACCGGAAGAGTTGCTTCCCGAATTGCCTTGCGAGTTGGACTGACCGGATTGCCCGGACGATGTCTGACCCTGCGTGGTATTGTCGGTCGAACTATTGTTCTTATCTTTCGTCCGCTTGTGCTTCTTGGTTTTTCCTGTTTCCTGATTTTGCGTGCCGTTACCTGTGTTGCTTTGGTCAGTGGTTGATTGAGTTGAAGACTGTCCTGAGGAACCTGAGGACTGGCTGCCTGATTGGCCGCTCTGGGATCCGCTTTGAGCTGAACCTGCGCTCTGCGCCACCGCGAACGAACTCGCCAGCAGCAGCACGAAAATACGGGGAAGATTTGACATAAACTCTCCTGCGACGGAAATGCCGTCGTCAAGGTCAACCTAAGAGCACGTTGTGCACCTCCACCATACGTGCAGCACTCCACTCGCCAACCGTATAAACCCGGCACCGTTGGCAATGACCGCTAACGCAAGATGGTTTAGCGGGAATGCGTCCCGCCGAGATTCGATGGAGCGCGCATCAAGGTTGGCTAGCGTAACAGAGTGTCGGAAGATCAACATTCATCAACGACGGCGAAAGGATAGCTCGCGATGAGGGCGGCCCGCATCCTTTCGAAAACAAAATGGCGGAAGCGTGTGCGAGTC
>QIAI01000288.1 GCA_003224995.1 Acidobacteriota bacterium | reverse complement strand
CGGCCCGTGTAATGTGGGGCTGATGGTTAGAGTCTTTTTATTGACCGTGCTGCTCTCACTCAGATGGATGCCGCCGTATCCCATCGTAATCCCGAAATGACGGGCAAATTGCCACTCTGCGCGGCCGGTCGCGGTCAGGTCGACATCTGACCCCGCCCCGAATCCGCCGCCATCTCCGTGCACCAGAATTCGCCACTTTTTGCCAAGTCGCCGACGATAAGTGACCCTAATTAGGGGATCCCAAAACCCAGGGAAACGGCTCGCGCTTTCCGTCTCCACGCTGGCAGTGATGTCGAGCGTCAGCCGGCGGACGCCACCCCCGACGTAAAGTCCAGGAAGTACCTCGCGTTCACCTAAGAAGTGTCCGTTTGCACGAAGGCATACCTGCATGTTGGCTCGCTGTTATTCAGGTTTTGTCTTGTACTAGTGCTAGTAGTCGAAGCCGCACAAGAGAAGTATCTAACATACGGACGTGGGGCATCGGCATGTCATCCGTGCGCGTTTTCGTAGTGGAGGATTATGCGCCCTTTTCGCAGTTTATCTGCTCGACACTAGCGAAGAGGTCGGACATGCAGGTCATCGATCAAGTAGCCGACGGCTTGGAAGCGGTTCGGAAAGCGGAACTGCTGGAGCCGGATCTGGTCCTCCTGGATATTGGACTGCCAACGCTGAATGGAATCGAGGCTGGTCGACAGATTCGCAAACGAGCTCCAGACGCGAAAATAATCTTCGTAAGTCAAGAGTCGTCTTGTGAGATGGTTCAGGAAGCACTCGACTTGGGAGCGTGGGGCTACGTTTTGAAAGCACAAGCGGCAAGCGACCTCCCGGCTGCCGTGGACGCAGTTCTTGAGGGTAGACATTTTCTCAGCGTTGGATTGTCGATTTGGAACGTCCACTGATGCAAGCTTCCACCGCAAGCAATCAGCTGGCCTAGACGGTACGATTCCTCATACGTTCACCAGCTCGATGTGGCAGAGGAACTTCTGCCTGCGGTGGCAGGCCGTTCTGCGAGGACTGGAGTGGCAAAAGAATCGAGCACGATTATGCTATGGGACTGCGCTTCGCTTACGCAGTGATTCGTCTCTGGGGTGGCCGTGATTCGTATCACGTCTGCAGGTGAGTGACCGGACTGATCTTTTGTACCAAGCGGAGAGTTAGTGTAACGCCTTGTTGATCGGACCAGTCTTTTTGTACCAAGCCTTGAGTTAGTCTTCGGCTGGTTTAGGTTGCAGTCAGTTCCCGGGTAGCCGCGATCTGACTGGCGAACTCGCTCGGCGTCCTCTCTCCGAGAGATCGGTGAGGACGACTCTCATTGTATTCCCGCCGCCAGGCCTCGATCATGTGCTTCGCTTCGAGCAAGCTTGCGAACCAGCACGTGTTCAAACACTCGGCCCGGAAGGTTCCGTTGAACGATTCCACGAAAGCGTTGTCCGTCGGCTTGCCGGGACGCGAGAAGTCGATCTTGACCCCGTTCTGATAAGCCCAGAGATCCATAGCTTGGCTGGTGAACTCGCTGCCATTGTCACAGAACAGAAACCTCGGTACTCCGCGTTCCTGCTTCAACCGGTTCAAGGTTCGTACCACATCTTCTCCCTTCAGGCTTTGGCCCGCTTCGATGGCTATGCTCTCTCGAGTACACACATCGATGATGGTCAGCGCACGGAACCGTTTCCCGTCCTGCAATTGATCGGCTACGAAGTCTAGACTCCAAGCCTGGTTCGGAACCGTGGCTACGAATCGTTCCTCCCGATTTCGTTCAGCCTTCCGCCTGCGTTGGGGCCGTTTCTTCAGCGCCAATCCTTCTTCCTTGTACAACCGACAAACCAGATACTTGCCCACTTGCCAGCCCTCGCGGTTCAACGCTTGCGCGATCTCGCGCATCCTCATCCGGAGTTCCGTCCAGGGTTCCTGATGGCTTGTGTAGCGATAGGTGCCATGCCCCATCCGCAGAACCCGGCAGGCATGCCGTTCGCTGGCCCGATAATGATCGCGCAAATGGTCGACCATCGGTCGGCGCCGCGACGGCTTTAGAACTTTTTTCGTAGCACATCCTGCAGCATCGTCTTGTCCAGGCTCAACTCGGCCACCAACTGCTTCAAGCGCGTGTTCTCTTCCTGCAGTTGCTTCATCTGCCGCACCTGATCCACTTCCAGCCCCACGTACTGCTTCTTCCAGCGATAAAACGTCTGTTCGCTGATCCCCACCTTGCGAATCAGCTCCGCTACTGGCACGCCCACCATCTGCTCAACCGAAAATCGTTTCCTCTTCATCAGCAAAATCCTCCGCAGGTTCGGTTTTGCCGAAAGACTAACATTCAGGTTGGCTCAAAAATCCCGGGGCCGCTCACGGTCGAGGCAGAACTTTTTTCTTGACATCCCTTTTGATAGAACTCATTGACCCCAACCGCCCCGCATGGTGTCTACAGAAAAGTGAGCATGAAGAAATGGGCAATCATCCTCGGAGTCGCAGGTGCCATCTGGATGATTCTTGTACTTCACAGCGGATCGTTATCTCTCGCTATGATTAGCAACTACCCGGGCGTGTTCGCAGCAAAGTGGGTCCAGTACAGGGCATCGCGCCGTCTGCCGCCATGATCTGGACATTCAATATTTGGCTTGTTCTCACCAGTGCCATCGAATGGATTGCGGTCGGCCTCGTTTTGCGTGCCACCATGCAACGACTCTCGAAATAAACAATTGTCAGTTGGCGTAACATCGCGATTACACTCAAAACCCCTCCGGCAGGGTCGGAGGGGGCAATGAGTATAATCGCCTCTTTTCGTCACTCACGACAGGTGTCTGTAACTACTTCACGCATACCTGCTCTTGCAGGTGGCCCAACAACACCTTTGCCGCAGTTTTCTCTCCACTGTTAAAAGGCTCGTCCTCGAGGCGTTCGCTATCGTTCCAAAGCACTTCCCCGTTCTTGCTATGTAATTTCCCCGATACGATCCAATGGCGCTCTGCAAATGGACCGCTTTCGACCTCGGAATGGGAATCAATTTCCAGCACGGCGTCCGCGTCTTCTGCCTTTAATGCTTCCCTTAAGCAACTTCTCTGTTTTTCCTTTTTCAGTTCTTTTCTTATGTGACTGGCTGCCTGGTTATTGCCGTCAACGAAAACAAGCCGGATGGACCGCAGCTTTTCTGTCCGATCGTCCTCCGTCTCGGCTTGCGCCAAGCATATTCCAATGATGAAGATTGCAGCAATTAATGGTTTCATCCTTCCTCCAGAACAGCCCACTACCCTCGGTCGGTTATTGCTACTTGGCGAAAAATCGCCATCTCACTCACTGATAACATTGGCCTTGGCTCCTTGGCCGAGCCGACGTCGATAGGTCATTACACACAGCACGACTCCCCCCACGAAGGCAGTGCCGTATGAAGCCGTGTGTGCCCACCAATCCGCCATAAAACGGTAACGCAGTGCTGGTGAAGCCGTGAACGTTAGCCAATCCGTAGCCAACACTCCTCTTCGGGCAAGCATGTAGCCGATTACCCCGAAGAAAATGGCACTGGCAGCCATAACAGCAAGCAAAAACGCGATAGAGGGCAATACTTCCGATGCTCGTAAGGTGGGGTTGGAACCAGCCCGAGCAGACAAGATCATCGGGACAGCGAAAAACACTCCAACCCACCACGTCGCAAGGATTCCCCATCCGATGGCGAGCAGAGTTGGGGACTGCGTATGAAGGATTGGTGGATGAAAAATGGTGAAGTACTCGATACAAATGCGTGCGGTGAACTGGTCATGAATAATACCGTAGAGGACGGCTGCGATGATGCAAGTGACCGCGATTTTAAAGGCTTCCATCGAGTGCTCGGTGTTGAGCAGATTCTAATTGTTGTAACATCCCGATTTCACTCATCAATCTGAGTCGTTGGTGGTGGTACTGCGTGGGGCTTTGTCCTTTTCCTGCGCGTCTACGTCGAAAAGCATGTAGTGATCGAAAAGGTGGTGCCGATAATAATGATGTTTGCGGAAGTCGAAGTAAATCTCCGCACTTTTGGGCAACCACAAGGAAGTATTTTTTTTGGCGAAAGGCACGGGGCCGTATTCCACCGTCTGGTGCTCGCTCAGCAATTGGACTTCGCGCATGGGGTTGAGCATGTCGGCTTCAATGCGCAAGATTTGAAATTTGTCGACTGAGATCCAGGCTCTGCCTTTCAGGTCGACGCGAAAAAACTTCCCGCCGAGACTGTAGCCGTGCATATGATTGGGGCGGTCGGCACGTTGCCGGAAGTGCACGAGCCAACTGGGTTGCCCGCGCCAATCCCCTTGTCCCTCACAGTCGAAATCGAAGTCGCCCTGCATGTCGGGATGAAAGACGAGCGCCAGAATGGCGAAGCCGGCGCTGGCGAGCCCGTCGGGCGATCCGGCTTGCGGAACTTTGTCCGAACGATATTCCTCGATGAAAACATTCCCCGGTTGGCGCGAAAGCGCGGCAACATAATCGTACTTTCTTGTCTCTGCGTGAGTTGACAGCCCCGCGCCGTCAAGCGACTGGTGGAACAAATCTTCATCGGCGGCAAAGCGGGTAACATCCTCAACCAACTCCTGGACCTTTTCCCCGGCTTGTGCAAGCACCTGTGGGCTGGGGCATGCTGCTCCGGCGATAACCGTCGGCTTGGCGTCATCAATGTCGGGCGGCCGCCAAGTCTGCATCGAGAGGGAAGGCTCGGGCACAGTCCCAAGGGAATCGACGCCTCGGCTATTGAACTCGGAACCGAGGGAGGCTCGGTCTCCGGCAGAGGTGGAATCACTTGTCTTGAGGTTTGCGATCAGTGTGCGGACCTGGGCGGCCGTCGGATTCTGGGCAGATTTCTTCAGGAAAGCCTCAAGCTCCTGAATCCCGTCCTCTTTGCGCCCAAGTGCAATCAGTGCTTGACCGAGGACGAGTTCAGCCGGGCCGGCAGCATTCTTCCCGTATCTCGCAGCCTTCGCAATTGCAATTTGAGCTTCGTCACGAGCCTTGCTGTATTCCTTCTGGTGAAAGTATGCATCGGCCAACAAATCGTGCGGCAACCAGTCTTCCCCGTCGACAAGAACCGCCTGTTCCAGGGCAGATCGGGCAGCAGGGTAGTTCTCGCGTAGGAGGTTCGTTCTGCCGAGCAGAGTGAGCGTTTGGGCAGAGTGCGGGCTGAGGAGGGCGGCTGTACCGAGGTAAGTTCCGGCTTGCGCATAGTCTTTCTGCTTAAAGTGCAAATATCCAAGGAGGAAGTTCAGGTCGGCATTCGAAGGCGCCAACCTGTAAGCGGTTTCCAGATGCTTGTGAGCCGATTGGAATTCGCCGGATTTCAAGAGAGATACAGCCCGATTCGCTTCCTTCTTTGCTTTGCGAGGCATAAGACCGGATGCCTCGTTGAGAGCGACCGCCGAAGGATCACGTTGAAGCACAATGTCAACATGTTCGGTTACCGGGCTGATGACGTTAAGTTCTTGATGCGCGCTGAGATACCCTACTGCGGTGACCGTAATGTCGTACTTTCCGGGGACCAAATTGGGGAACACCGCGTCTTCGTGACTTGGAACAATCAGGAAAACGCCGAGATGGTTGGCGAGATTCCCAAGTTCCAGCCGAGCCGAGCGGTCGAGGTGCACAGGTTTTTCGTCGGCGAACACATGAAAGACGATCACTGCGGTATTCGGAGCTGTATCGTAAGCGGTCATCGCCGACGTTTGTCGGACTGAATACATCTTCTGCATTTGTTCTGACATCTGTGCCGACGATGGCCTATTGAGGAGACAAACGAATAGGAGCGGCCACAACGCAGAAGTAGGAAGGTGTATCGCGGTAGGACGGACGCGCACGACATCACAAAGTATTTCACCAGGCCGGAACAGGGTCAAGCGGCTGGTGTATTTGGTAGTCGTGCAGTTTGAAATCCACAGGACTAGCGCGGCGATCCGGCAGATCTCGCAGAACATTTTCGTAGATGGCGCGCAGAACGGGCAGTGCAAGCTCACATTGGGTATGCTCGCTCGTTTTTCATGTCTCGCGGGCTTTTTGCTTCACGGTCCGGACTATAGACCTTTCGCCAAATCTGGACAATATGGGCTGTGATGGGAAGATTCGCGTGACAAATTACCGCACTTTCGTAACGCCACCACAGTGCGATTGTCTGCTGCCTGGGCGCGAGAGATGATGCACTCGTGGCTCTTATACGGATTGAACTTCATTGGAGTGCACGCAAGGACATCGTGACGAAATCGGACTCGGGATTTCTTGACCAAGCCGAGGCGCATCCCGCGATGATCATAGATTTGGAGCGATGTGGGGATCGTTCTAGGACACCGGAAGCGGCGTTCGAAGCGATCACCATGGCTCTGCGGGCCTCTGGAAGCGCTACAACGAGCGACACAATCCAGTATTGCCTTGCGCGGGAGTGCTAGCTCGAGAGCGCCGCAATTCAACATTTTGGGGGTATGAGGGAAACTACGGTTCCAAAAGTAACTCTGCCTGCTTACTGCTGTTATCTTTGCAGCTAAACTTTCTCATCCTACCATCAAAATTGGCCAAGGCTTTTTCGGCACAAGGCTCGGTACAGGCTCGTCTTCATGCAAACTTGGTACAGGGTAGACCTGCCGCTTGATGAGTGCTGCCGCAATGGCAAAGCGGATCAGCTCCAGAAAGCATTCGA
>QIAI01000287.1 GCA_003224995.1 Acidobacteriota bacterium | reverse complement strand
GTAACCCTTCGTCCAAGGAGACTCATGCAGAACGAACTGCGGAATTTTTTAGCGCTCTCGTATGAACAGCTGGAAGAACTGAACCTCAAGGCAAAGGAGCAGCGCAAAAATCGCGTGGCCGCCCACAAGGTTCAGGAGGAACGCCTGAAGTATCTGACCGACGAAAAGCGCATCAAGGCCGTAACCGTGCTTTTCAGCGACCTTGAAGGCCGCCTGCACATGCTCGATTACGACAAGAAATTCCTGCTGAAGAGCTTTGACAACCTGACCTTCGACGGCTCCTCCATCCGTGGTTTTACGGCACAACGCGAAAGCGATCTCCGTCTCGGCATTGACTGGTCATCTTTCTATTGGGCCCCCGCCGATTTCTTCGGCGGCGGAAAAGTTCTCGTTTTCGGCGAAGTCATCGATAAAAACGGTACGCCTTACACCGGCGACATCCGCGGCATGCTGAAGACCTTCGCCAACAAGCTCTACGATGACGAAGGCTACACCCTGAACGCCGCCAATGAGATTGAGGGCTTCCTTTTCAAGGGCCCCGACGCGGAACGGCATTATCACGAAAGCCTGAAGTTCGAATACGTCAATACCGGCGGTTATTATCACTCGCTTCCGGGCGACCTGCTGCGCACCTTCATCGATACAACCGCCGAGGTCCAGCGGGCCATGGGTTTCCAGAACGAAAAAGATCACCCGGAAGTCGCGCCTTCGCAGTTTGAAATCAACTACAGCTACGGCGAAGTGGTGCAGGCCGCCGACCAGATACAGCTCTACAAGCTGGTCTGCCGCGAAGTCGCCACCCGTATGGGCCTGACCGCATCCTTCCTGCCCAAGCCGGTGGTCGGGGTGAACGGCAGTGGCATGCACACCAACGTCTCTATCAGCAAAAACAGCAAAAACCTTTTCTGGGATGCCAAGGGAGAAGAGAAGCTCAGCAAGCTCGGCTGGGAGTTTGTGGATCGCATCCTGACTCACGGCAACGATATCTGCCTGTTGCTCAACGCGAGCGTAAACGCCTATCGCCGCCTCGACCCGCATTTCGAGGCGCCGAACCAGATCAAGGCTTCGCCCACCGACCGCGGCTCTATGGTGCGCATCCCTATCGGCAACGACAAGAGCATGCGGGTGGAAGTTCGCTCGGTGAGCCCCGACGCCAGCCCGTACATGGTGATGTACGCCGTATTCAAGACTGGCATTGAAGGGGACACCGCAAAAATCAAGAACCTCCGCCAGGCGGAGCGCTATCTCCCCGACAACATCTACGACGCGCTCGACAACTTCCGCAAGGCGAAGTGGACCAGCCAACTGCTGGGTGAAGACGTGAAGGCCCGCTACGGGGACCTGAAACAAGCGGCAGCGGATCGCTGTCCCAGGGCGCTCGGCACTTTTGTAAAAGCGCCCGAAGTGCAGTATCACCACGAGGTCTACAACCAGTTCCTGTGGAACTTGTTCTAGAAAGAAGTTCGCCGTAGATGCACAAAACGCCCCGGATGGGGCGTTTTCTTTTACTTATACACCTGAAAACAAAGGCAATATGCAGTTTGATCTTGATTTCATATTTGGAGTAAAATAAGTCCAGCAATGGATACGCATCTCGCTACCGTCCAACCGCCGGTTGTCGGGTTCGCCTGGGATACACCTGTCGATTTGTCCCGAAAGGACAATCGAGTTCGACTAAGCCCCGCAGCGGTAAAAGGTCTGTTCCGCCTTGCCAGGCATTGGCAGTTGCGCGATGACGACGCCCGGGCTTTGCTCGGTGGCATGTCGAACGGTAGCTTCTATGCGCTCAAGAGTCACGGAACTAAGGTTCTCGACGAAGATCAACTCACCCGGATCTCTCTTTTGATCGGCACTTTCAAGGCGCTCAACATTCTTTACAGCCCCAAGCTCGCCGATGCGTGGATGACCTTGCCGAACACGAACCCGATGTTTGCGGGAGATTCGCCTCTCAACTATGCAAAGCGAGGCGGCATACCGGCTCTCTTGCGAGTTCGCCAGTTGTTGGACGCACGCCGCGGCGGACGATGAAACTCCCCAGGTTGAGCCGGGTAGAACGCGATGGGACTCATCGCCTCATTCCCTACCGCTACAGCGACCGCGGAAAGCCCATTCTGAACCTTCTCGCCCAAGATGATGATGATCTGCTGAACGATCTCACCGAACTGGAAGGTGCTACCAGCGATCGCCTGCTCGGCGAGAGCGGCCGTCTGCCCAGCGTGACCACGATCGAACTGGTATCCGGCTTTCGCTTAGCCCATGTCGTGAACGCCGCCTTCACCCATGGCAATCCGCTGGGAGGACGTTTCAACCGCGCGGGACGGGGAGCGTGGTATGCCAGCTTCGAGATGCCAACAGCGCAGGCGGAAGTCGCTTATCATAGGACCGCCGAGCTAAAAGAAATCGGATGGCTGGAAAAGGAAGTCTCCACCTACATCGACTACCTGGCCGATTTTCGTTATGAATTTCACGACGTGCGCGGAGACCCGGAATTTGCGGACTGCCTCGATCCCCACAGCTACGCAGCCTCCCAGATCCTCGGATTTCAACTATTGAGCACCGGTTCAGCAGGCATTGTCTATCCCAGCGTGCGACACAACGCCGGCGTCTGCATTGCGTGCTTTCGTCCTCCCTTAGTATTGAATGTGCACGAGGGTCCGATGGTTGCGCTCACTTTCACGCATACCGAATTGACCTCCGCCACGATTGAAGGCTGACCTTCGCCTTGGCGCCTGTTCACCTATAATCTCCACGACCCGACTTATTCCTATGCTTTTAACTCTCGACCATGGTCCCATCCGCGAAGTGCGTCTTAACCGTCCACCTGCTAACGCACTCACCCTTGAGCTGATGGTCGCACTGCGCGAAGCCATCGAAACTGCGCCCCAAAACGGCAGCCGTGCTCTGGTTTTATCCGGCTCGCCGGGTAGATTCTCGGGTGGACTCGATGTGCCCGTTCTGCTGGGCTACAACCACGCCGCGATCGGCAAGCTGTGGCACGAGTTCTACGCTCTGCTGAAGACGCTCGCCGCTTCTCCCATTCCTGTAGCCGCCGCCATCACCGGCCACGCTCCGGCCGGCGGAACCGTGTTGGCAATGTTCTGCGATGAGCGCCTGATGGCCGAAGGAGATTTCAAGATCGGCCTGAACGAAGTCCAGGTAGGACTGATTTTGCCGCCTGTAATTCTCTTTGCGTTGCAGCGCCTGGTCGGACCGCGTCAGGCAGAGCGCCTCGCAGTGAGCGGGATGCTGATCTCGCCGCCGGAGGCTCTCGCCGTCGGATTAGTCGACCAACTGACTACGAGCGATCAGGTGATCGAACGCGCCATCCTTTGGTGCCAAGGAGTGCTTGCTTTGCCGGATGAAGCCATGAGCGCGACCCGCAAACTAGCGCGCTCCGATCTGGTTGACTATTTCGAGCGGAATACCGAGCGCGAACTCCAGGCCGTCGCCGAAAGCTGTTGGTCGCCCCAGACCCAGGGCGCATTGCGCGCACTTACCGCGAAGCTGGGAAAGAAAGTAACCACTGCTTGATCCGCTGACGTTCGCCCGCCGATTTCGACTGGCCCGCGGATGGGATGGCCGGTAAACAGATCGCGCCCCGTAGCATGGACAACTTCGTCAGACGCACGCGGCTCCCTCCTCACTTCTGCCCGCTCGCGAATTCTGTTCCAGAAGATCAATAAAAAAGGCTACCACCCTGAGGCAGTAGCCTTGTTACTTTCTCTAGCGCCGGCACCTTGCCCGCGGTCTAACATAGCGTCCAGCCGACTTGGCCCCAGTTCTTCCCGCTTATGTGAGGAACTACTGTCCTATCCCGCCGATTCGCGGCATAAGTCTGTCATCAGCATAAGTCTGTCATCCCGACCGGAGCGAAGCGGAGTGGAGGGACCTTGTGTTTCAACGACCGGTTCTCTTCACTCAGGATTGTCCTTATGCAATTTATTTCTGGGACATCACACTAGCTGTCGGAGTTCTGGAAATACTCGCCTGGCAATGCCACCATCGTGCTGCGCGTGCTGCCCGCCGCAAACACCGGCACTTTGGGAATCGCTTTTTCGGGTCGTTGCACACCAGCCAGGTAAGTGGCCGGGTCCTTCAACTCGATTTTGATTCCCAGCGTACGCTCCAGCTGGCGAATATCCGCCCGCTGATGATGTTCAAAGAGAGTCGATGCCACGCCTTGGCCTCCGGCTCGTCCCGTACGGCCCACGCGGTGTATGAAGTCTTCGGCGAGTTGCGGAAGATCGTAGTTGATCACCTGCGCAATGTCCTGCACATGGATGCCGCGCGATGCCAGATCCGTCGCCACCAGCACTCGTACCCTTCCCTGCTGAAATGAAGTCAGGGCCGCCGTGCGTTGCGATTGCGAGCGGTCACCATGGATCATCGCTGCCGAAAAGCCTTCGCGACTTAAACGCTGCGCCAGCCGTTCGGTCGAACGTTTGGTGCGCGCGAACACCAGGCACCGGCCAGATTCCTTCGCCAGGAGCCGCTGCAGAACATCCAGCTTCTCGCCTGTGGAGACTTCAAAAGCCTGCACCCGGACACTCTCGGAAGGTTTAAGTGTGGACCCCAGCGCGACCCGAACCGGCGTCCGCATGTAGTCGTTCACCAGGTGCGCCACGGACGCTTCCAGGGTTGCCGAGAAACACATGGTCTGTCGGTTTTTGGGCAGAATACCCACGATGCGCCGCACGGCAGGAATGAAACCCATGTCCATCATGCGGTCGGCTTC
>QIAI01000183.1 GCA_003224995.1 Acidobacteriota bacterium | reverse complement strand
TGTTTTTCCCAAACCCAGGCGAGCTTCGGAGCTGCTGGGATTCAATCGGATGGCGTCCTGAAACGCGGAGATGGCTTCTGCCGGTCGCGCGGCCCGATCCAGGGCCAATCCTTGAAAATAGCTGATGAGAAAGTTCGGCCCCAACTTCTTGCCGGCGGCGGCAAGTTCCGACGCAGCTTCTTCTGCCCGGCCAGTCCGCAAAAGCACCTGCGCCAGTCCAACGTAACTGGTCGGAAGCGGATCCCCGGCTGCCACCAACTGACGGAATATGCTTTCGGCTTCCGAATAACGATCACTGGACAAATACGCAGCTCCTAAACGCAAATGGAGAGCGTAGGATTTTGGGTTCGCGGTGAGCGCTTCCTGAGCGACGGAGATTGCCTCCGCGTAGCGGTTTGACTCCATGAGTTCACGCGTCAGATTCAGCCAGTGCTCTTCTCGAAGGGAATCAAGCTTTGATGCCTGGCGAAAAGCGTCAACCGCAGCACTCGATTGGCCGAGACGTGCTTTTGCGATGCCGATTACAGACCATGCCGAAGCCGCGTCCCCATTAGGTGCTCCGGCAAATTGCGATGCATCCATTAACGTTTGGCTCTGCGCCGCGGCTTTCTCGTAATTCCCTGCCAGGAGATAAGACAAGGCCAGATCCAACTGAGCCCAGCGCGGCCCTGCGGGATTTTGACGCGCGCTCAATCGGCGCAGGAGATCGATTGCCGTCGCATTGTCGCCAACGGAAATCAGCAACCGGGCAACAACCGCAACTTCACTGTCGCCAAGCGGCATTTTCGAGAGGCGAGTAATGACCTCGCGGGCCTTCTCCTGCCGCCGAAGCGCGAGATAGCCATTTGCAGCTTCAATGAGAAATTGAGGATCCGCTGGCCACGCTACCCCAGAACGATCCAGTTCCTGAAAGGCGCTCTCGTATACGCCAGCATCGAGTTGCACCCGTCCGAGGTAGTAGTGCGCGAAGGAATCATCTGGAGCAAGCTCCACAGCCCGTTGCAACTTCGCACGGGCGCTTTCAAGATCGTGTTCGGTCCACTCGAGAAAGCCCAGGTTCTTATACGCATCCTCCAGGCCTGGATCTAAGCGAGTTGCCTCTCGATACTCGTCCGCAGCTTCGCTGCTTCGTCCCAAACGTAGGAGCACTATTCCCCGGAAGTTTCGAATCCGCGCGTCCGATGGCAGCTCACGTTCGGCCGCGGTGAGATGACTGAGCGCTTCGTCGAGGCGATTATTCTCCAGCGCCTCGAGAGCGGCCTGCAGAGCACCACCCTGCGTGCCGCGAGTGGAAGGAAGAGGTTCCGGCGAAATGGCAAAACAAGTTCCGAGTGCAAGAAAAAGCGGCTGCACAGTCAGATTAAGCCAAAAAACGCGCGCGAACGTTCGTGTGCCCTGTCGCATGGTTTCCTATCGCGCCTCGCGATTGTCGTTGTGAGAGTTACGATCTCTCAACTTCCGGAACTCCTACGGATGCGGCGAAGATGCCCCCTCGATTTGATTTAGCCGCTCGGTCTGCTTTTCGAGCTTAGAGTGCGATTCGCGGTTCAGCGAAGTGGAAATTTCGAACTCCCGTGCCGCGTCGTCCCTTTTGCCTTCTGACTGATAGATCCTGGCCAGCTTGTAATGGACCGAGCCGTCCTGGTCCCCAGGTATAGCAGCCTTGAATTCGGCCTCTGCTTTCGCGTAGTCATGAAGATCGGCGTACGCGGTCCCCAAATCGCGATGGATATCCGGCTCTCCTGGTTCTATTGCAAGAGCGCGGTTCAAGTACGCGAGAGCTTTTTCCGGTTGGTGCTCGAGCAAGTATGTGTTGCCAAGGTCATGAAGCGCTCCCGCGTGCCGAGGATTCAGCTCCAGTTCCGCATTAAATTCCTTGCGGGCGTCGTCGGTCTTGAGGTCTTTCCAGAGCAGATGGCCCAAACTGTAATGCAGATTTGGCACAGAGGGTTTCGCCGAAACGGCTGCACGATATTCTTCGATTGCTTTGCCATCGTTACCTTTCGCGGCCTCGAGATCTCCCATCAACTGGTGCACGCGATAAGAATTCGGGTCTGCTTGATAAAGCCGAAAATACGCTTGGGTGGCTAATTTTTCGAAGCAGCGCGCACGCCAGTAGAATGCGGGAGGAGACTGCTGATTGGATAGCCCGCTCAAAGTCTTGAGAGCATCCTCATATTCGCCGAGCTCGAAGAGTGCCTGAGCAATCTGAATGCGAAGATCCCGCGATGAATTCGGAGTTAATACCCGGATTAAGCAAGCTGAAACGCTAGAGTACTGATCCGCATTCAGTGCTTTAAGCACATCACGTTCTGCACAGGTCTGTGCAAGAGGCGCCGCCTTTATGGATTGGGCTGGTTCCGTGTCATCAGGCAGTGAGCTGCCATTTTGGATTGCAAGAAATGCAAGTGCCAAATTGGCAGCAGCATCGCTACGCGCACGAATCTGGGGAGCAGCAGCCTCAATCTGGTGGCGCAATGACTCAGGTAGTTGTTCGATCGCGTCTTCCCCAAATCCAGTCTCGTGTATCCCCAGAATACGCTCAACTCGAGGCTTGTCGATGCTAAGCGCTCGTGTCCAATCCTCGAGCGCGGCGTCAGTGTCGCCTTGGATAAGCTTCACTTCGCCTCGGCGGACAATTGCGCGCAAATTGTTAGGACTGATTCGCAACTCCTTCTCGAATTCCTGCGCTGCCTGATCCAGCCTGCCTGCGTGCAGAAAAACCTCTCCCAATCGCACATGGAGCCCGGGACGATTTGGTGAAAGCACGAGTGCATTCTGGAATCGAATCACTGCGAAAGACCACTCCGTCGAGGACGAATAACCTTCGGCCAGCAATTGCTCGGACCAAGAGGAAGCAGGGGCGGCCTTTTCCAGTCTACTGACTTCTTGCTTTCCCAGCTTCTCGTACGCATGGCCGAGCAGATAAAGCATGTCCGCATCACGTGGTTGCAGGCTGAGCGCATGTTTCAAGGTCCTGACTTCGGCCTGATTGTCACCCGAGATTTGCTGAGCCGTCGCCAACCAGGACCAGATATCGGGCCGGCTTGGTTCCTGTCGCGAGGCGGCCTTCAGATACGGGATCGCTTTTGCTCCCTCGCCATTTTTGCAGTAGTCCACTCCGAGAAAGAAATTTGCGCCTGCTAATGTCGGCTTGAACTTCAGCGCACTGCGGAATTCTGCCATAGCTTCGGGAGTACGATCCTGAAGCTGATAAAGCAGGCCAAGATTCATGTGGACTTCGGCGAAGTTGGGGAGTTCAGTTAGCACGGCGCGGTATTCGCGCTCGGCGGCAGCATAGTCGCCCCGCTGCTGTGCGTCTTGTGCGGCGGAAAAGTGAGCGCGAACCCTCTCACTGACAACGGCGTTCGATGCCGTGCCTTGTGCAGCACATGGGGCCCAACATGCAGCCAACACCATCACAATCTGAAGTAGAGTTTGACAAGTACGCAGCAATTTATTCAGACCAAGGTGTAGCATGGGCCAAAATGCCATTCAGGTACGGGGCCCGATCGAAAACACGCGAAGTAATGACTGACGTTGGCTCCTGGTTGACGTGGCCTATGGAGTGATCCCCGGAAGCCCCTCCGCAGGATGTCATTGGGCCATCGATCTCAAGCCGCCAGCATGCTGCAGCGGCTGCATCGGCACCGTATTCAATTCTCATCAAGTTCTCATCATGCTCTCATCTTGGAACGTTTCAGGAGTCCTAGACTCACCTTTGTCTGCCACAGATGCCGAGACAAACACATTGGAGAAACGAAATGTCAAAGAAGACTACCACTACTACTTACACCGTCTTGCACCTGCGGTTCAAGTTGCGGGTACCGCCAGATGTCTTGCTTGCCCAGAGCCAGGAAGCCGCTACCATCATCGCCTCGGTAGAGGGGCTGATCTGGAAGATGTGGGTCTTGCAGAAGGAGGAATTTGAGATGGGAGGCATGTATCTATTTGCCGACCGTGGGACTGCAGAGGCTTACCTGAACCACCCGGTAGTCCAGGCCGTGTGCAGCAATCCTGCTGTGGTATCCACGCAGTCCCAACTATGGGATGTAGAGAGTTCCCTCTCGGCTCTCACGCGTGCCCTTCTGGGGGATATTTGCGTGCCATATTCAGAAGCAGATGCCTCGACGGCAGGAGGTCAGTAATGGAGAATCCCAGTACAAAGCCCATCAGGGAAGACATGCAGCAGAGAATCGCGCAGTTCGCCGGTCAGGTGGTAACCGATCTCGCAGCCGCCATGGCTGGTGTGATGACCAACCTTGGGCACAAGCTCGGACTTTACCGGGCAATGGCAGAGAGTGGTCCCATGACTTCGCATGAACTCGCACGCCGCACCGCGACCAATGAGCGCTCTGTACGAGAGTGGCTTAACGGG
>QIAI01000182.1 GCA_003224995.1 Acidobacteriota bacterium | reverse complement strand
ACCACAGAGACACAGAGGCACAGAGAAGACCGGGCACGCAGGGCAAGTTGATGTTTGGCAACCTGGAGAGTCCGACAGTCGAACGGGTGATGCGCGCGCCATTCGCCACGGCGACAAATCCTGAAGAAGTGGAAGCATTGTTCACGGCGGCACAGGCAAGAGGCAATGAAGGGCTGATGATCAAAGACCTGGAATCGGCGTACACGCCGGGCCGGCGGGGGAAGGCGTGGCTGAAGATGAAGCGCGAATTGGCCACGCTCGATGTGGTGGTGACCGCAGTCGAATATGGACACGGCAAGCGTATCGGCGTACTCAGCGATTACACGTTTGCGGTCCGCGATGGCGAGCGCCTGGTCAACATCGGTAAGGCGTACTCGGGGCTGACCGACGTGGAGATCGCGGAGATGACGAAATGGTTTCTGGAGCACACGCTCGACGATCAGGGATACCGACGCGAGGTCGAGCCGAAGATCGTGCTGGAAGTTGCGTTCAATAACGTGATGAAGTCCGACCGGCACGAGAGTGGTTTCGCTCTGCGCTTTCCCCGCATTGTGCGGCTGCGGCCGGATAAGTCGCCGCAAGAGGCGGACACGATCGAGCGGGCGGCGGAGATTTATCAGCGGCAAGGTGGAGACCAGCAGTAAGATCGCAGCGATCCACGCGAGGTCAGGATTCTGCGACACGACAAACTGACACCGGAACTAAGGACTGGCGCCAATGAACAGATTGAGCATGAGGCTGGGCGGAGGAATTTTCCTGGTTGCCGCGATGTTGGTGCTGGCGGGTTGGTGGACGCTGCGCGCTGAGACGTCGTCCAAGTGGAAGCTCAACAAGGAATCGGAAGCGCTGGTAACGGATGCGAAGCTGCGCGATGAGATTTTCGATGCGCTGGGCGCGGCGGAGAAAGCGGGGACCGATCCCCGCCTCACGCACTTCAATGTGCGTGTCGCAACCGCTTTCGAGAAGGAGGGAAAAGAACGCGTGGTGGTCGGCGGGAATACAGAGTACGAAATTCCGGAGGGGATTCACGGGGAAACGTCGGTGTTGAATCATGTGACCGCCCTGTATGGTCCGGAGACGACGCGGCGCGACGTTCGCTTCCTGGCGTTCTTCGCCACCCAATGTGGGGCTAGCAGTTGTGGGGACTGCCGCGATTACCAGTTGGCGACGACCGATTACGAGCGCCTGTTATTCGTCTGCGGGCAGTCGAGCGACCGCACGGTGAAGGTAACGCGCTTTGCCGATCAGATCGTCTGTGAAAGAAACTTCCCCGAAGTGGAAGCTGGGAAAATTCCGTTGGCGCCGGAAGAATTGCGCGGGCTCGTGAAGTCAGCAGAGGAAGCACGGCGGGGCGGGGTGACGCTTTTCACCAAGGGGCGGCACACTGGCGCAGCCGCACTTTCCTTTGCCGGCAAAACCTATCGCGCCGCCGGGGCGGATGACGCGGCCTTCCATTATCGTTATCCGATCGGAGGCCTGTTACAGCAAGCAATGACCGAACGCGATTACTTTCTGCGCGCGATCGTCGTCAGCGCGGAAAACGGCGACTGGCCGGTGGTGAATTATCGCGATCGGCAGTATGGCTACGAAGCCAGCAGTTTCAATCGTGCGGCCGGGAAGGCCCCCATTGTGCTGATCTTATCGAACGGGCGGGGGCAGTATCGCATGACCACATTCGAATCCGCCTTGCCGAATGCCTTCAGCACTGCGGATTTCATGCCCGAAGCGTTGAAGAACTTTCTCGCGAGCCACGCGGGTGAGAAGTAGCCCGGGGGAGTTGAAGAAGAGGCAAAGGCTTTTACCCGCGACCCGTGTGAAGTATGCGTGAGGTCCGTAGAGCGAAGCCCAAAACCGCATTGTCTTCTCTGCGCCTGTTTTTCTCTGCGCCCTCCGCGAACCCTCCGCGTTCTCTGCGGTTCAAGATTTTCAGCCCTCGCCTGCAGTGACCAGCACCTGCTGCAGTGCCACTAACGTCCGGGTGAAGATCTCGTCGGGGGAGCCAGTGGCTGCGATCGGCAGCAATAGACCGAGGCTGCGGTAGAAGACAATTAGCGGCTCCGTGCTGTGCTCGTAGGTTTTCATGCGGACCGTGATGGCTTCGGTGCGGTCGTCATCGCGCTGGTACAGGCGGGCGCCGCAGCGGTCGCACACGCCGTCAACCGCTGAAGGCTGGCGGCTCAAGTGGTAAACCGCTTTGCACTGTTCGCAGGTGCGGCGGCCACTAAGGCGCTCCACAATTTCCCTCAAAGGCAATTCGTAACTCACCACCGCATCCAGCGTGAGGCGCTCGTCTTCCATCAACTGTTTCAGCGCTTCGGCCTGCATGAGCGTGCGCGGGAACCCATCAAGAATGAAGCCGCCGCTGCAGCGCAGGCATGGCTGCCGCTCACGCACCATTTCCCAGACTGTGGAATCGGGAACCAACTCCCCACGGCGCATGAAATCGAGGGCGGCGCTCATCGCAGGACTGGGGTCGCAATCAACCCCGCTGGCTGCGCGAAAAATGTCTCCCGTAGAGAGATGGCAAGCGCCAAGGCGCTGAGTTAGCAAGTCGGCCTGCGTGCCTTTGCCAACTCCGGGCGCACCCAACAGGATCAGGCGCCAGGGGCGCACCTTCATCGCGGGCGAGAAGCACGCTGCCGGCGGGCCTTGGAGCCACGCCTCGCGACCCGGAGTATTGCGATTCATGCAGAGTTCTCGGGCGGACAAATACGACCTTCGCGACGGTCGATGGACAGTCAGCGTAGCGCGGGTTTCGGGGCGGGGTTATGACGGGCGTCACACCGGTGTGTGATATGCGCGGCGAACGACTTGTGGACGATGAAGAGCTTCAAGAAAATCTGAACAATTCGCACATGGAGCAGGCCGAGCGCTGTAGCATCTCAGCTGGCTTTCGGAGACTTGGAAATCTCGGAAATCTCCAAGCCGGTCGGAACTTCCTCGGAGATGCGCGATTCCTCATTCGCAACCTGAGCCTGAACCGCTCGCCAGAACTTTTTGGGCCAATCGCGATCCATGCAAGGCCGCTCGATAAGGAGGAAAAAGCTTCCACAGAACAGCAGAACCCACGCGGTGATCAGCACGGTCTGCAGGGCGAGGAACGCCCAGAAATTCTGGCCGATGTGGAGTTGCCAGGTCTGATGTTTCACCGCGTAGACGACCAGGGCATGAAAAAGATAAATGCTGTAACACATGCCTCCAATGTTTGTGATCACCCGGTTGCTGAAGATTGCAGAGCAAAGCTTTCCGCGGAACGCAGCCAGGTAGAGAAGGACAATCACGAACGGCAAAACCAGGTGTCCTGAATTCCTCCCTAAGTACCACACCAGAGGCCATGCTGGAAGCGCCATAGCATCCCACACATAGGATCGCGTCCATTCTTTGCGGGTGAGATACAGATCGCAAAGTAGAAATCCGGCCAGGAAAAAAGCGATGTAATAAAGAATCGAAGCGCGCAGGTGGAGGTCGCGATAGAGAGGTCTGGTAAGAATTCCAGCCGAGAACATTCCCAACAGCAGCAGGGCCCGTCGCAGGCGCGTATCGGCAATTGAAAAGAGCAGGGCCAGAACTGGCACCAGGAGGTAGAACTGAATCTCGATCTCGAGTGACCAAGCCACCGGGTTCACGGCGCCCACAAATGCGCCGAAGATCAGGTTGTGGAGATAGAAGAAGCTGGCCGCCAAGTACGGCGGCATATCGTTAAAACTGCGATGTGCGGTTATGTACTGAGCTAACACGCACACCAACAGGCTGATGAAGTAAGGCGGCTCCAGGCGGGTCAGGCGTCGCAAATAATACTGTTTCAGATTTACTTTCGGCGTTTTGAGCAGGTATCGCGACGCAAAGGGCACGCCCAGGATGAAGCCACTGATCACGAAAAACAATTCCACGCCGCGCTTGGCGATGTCACCATCCATCGAAAAGGGCGGAGGAATGGCGCCGCGTTGCAGCGAGTCGTAGATGTGCACAAATACCACGGACGAGATCGCTACAAAGCGCAGCCCGTCGATTTGCGGGATGAAGCGCTTGTGATCGGTGATCCGCCGGAGCTCAAGCATGAGGGCTCAGCATAGCATGAGAAATCGCCTTGAGCGGCCCGGTTCCACGCGTTATGCACGACTGCGATGATCCGCTAGTGATGGTGATGAGGTTCCGCTTCGCCGACTGGGATGATGCAGCCGTGGGCGACTTCGCATTCCACGTGTTCGAACTGGATGGTGGTGTGAATCACGCGGAAGTGGTGTTGCAGAACGTCTTTGACGTCGCGCAGAATGCGTTCGCTCACGGAAGGGGGGATGTCGGCGATGGCAATGTGGCAGGAGAGCGCGTGGCTCTCGGAACCAATACTCCACACGTGCAGGTCATGCACGTCATTGACGCCTTCAATTTTGCGAATGGCGGCTTCGAGTTGATCGAGCTTCATGCTCCGCGGCGTGCCTTCCAGCAGGATGTTCATGGTCTCGCGCAAGATGCCGACCGATGACCACAAGATCAGGGCGCCGATGCCGAACGAGAGGGCTGAATCAATCCAATTTCTTCCAGTAGCGAGAATCGCCCAGCCGCCCGCGATCACCGCGGCGGTGGAGAGCGTGTCGCCTACTTCGTGCAGCAGGGCGCTTCGGATGTTGATGTCCCCTCCGGAGCGATAGAGCAACAGCGCGATTAGGTTTTGCACGCGGCGGAAGGCTTCGTAAAAAATAAAGAATGAGATTGCTACCAGGGAAGCCGCATTGATCAGCGCGGCTAGAACACCGGCACGATGGTAGCCGTACGTTTTAGTCGCGCTGGGCGGCCGCGATTGCAGGTATACGGCCACCAGCGAAAGCAGCAGCGCCAGAAAATCGGATAGGTTGTGGCCGGCTTCGGAGAGCAGCGCCAGAGAGTGCGCCTTGATTCCGGCAACGACCAGCAGGGCAATGTAGGCCAGGGTGACGAACAGGGAAATTTTCAGCACCTTGGAGGTACCCGCACCGCCCCCGGAATGCACGTGCATGTGCATCTCCTTCAGTGTATCGGGGCGGCAGAGGTGCTTCAAGGCACGGCCGGAAGAATCGTTTGAGGCGGTCTTGCGCTAGAACGCCCGCCGCATCTGGAACCAAGGGCGCCGGCTCTAGAAGTTTCCCACCCCGTTGGCGTTGCGCACCTTGAACCAGTCGTAGCGAAGTTGGTTGCGCCCCAGGCCGTTGCGGATTTTGATCAGGGCCTGTTGAATGCGCCCGATGCTCTGACCGTCCTG
>QIAI01000714.1 GCA_003224995.1 Acidobacteriota bacterium | reverse complement strand
CGCCGTGATGCTTCGCCACCGCCGCCGCATTGACCGTCGCGGCCAGATAGGCATCCGAAACCGACATGCCGAAGTACATCGTCTCGCAGCCGGCAATCGCCCTATGCATCGAATCAAGATCGAGCAGATCGCCGACCACGACCTCTGCACCCATATCGCGCAACGCTTGAGCGCGTTCGTCTTCATTTCGCACCATGGCACGAACCGTCTTGCCTTGCTTTAACAGCAGTTCGGTGACGGTGCGCCCTACCCCGCCGACGCGGCCTGCCGCGCCAGTGACCAGAATGGGATTTGCCATGCTTTTCCTCCTATGCAGTCATCTAAATCGAACGTCAGATTGTTGCATGCGCCAACCGGCAGAATCGCTTGGTCCTAACCTTTTGAGCCGATCTCGGTGATTGCCATTGTATTCTCGTTGATCAAACAAATTTCGTCGCGTCAGACAGGTCTTGAGCGTTGTTCATCATCGCAGTCTGGTAAATACGTATCAAACGCTTTACAGACTCATAACTCTTTTGGGTGAGGCGGTCGGATAACTATCGCCGCAAAGATTAACTAAACTAGTTCCTTGGGGTATCGAGGCGCCCCCGGCCGCCTGAGCCGGCGTAATGCAATCATCGCACCGGCCATTGCCACGCATCCGTATTCCAACAGCATGACCCAACCAGGAAGCGCCCCCCAAGGACGCCCAAGGTTGCGCAAGTGCCACATAACGTAAGTGGGGATAATGCTCACAGTCCAGAGGATGATCAGCAGCGTCGAGGCCGACGTCAGAAATGGCAGCAGCCAGAGAAGGTACCATGGGAATACGACGGGTGCGCACAAAAGAGATGCTGCCATCGGCCAGGCAAATACGTCCAGAGACCACTCGGGCGCTGCGCTTCTTAGCGATGCTCTTGTAAACAAGGTTGCGGTCACTAATCCGACCAGCACTGCCAGACCAACTAGCAACTGCGGAGGCGCCACTTGATGGAGTGCCGCAAACACGGGACCATTAAAACGAAAACTGGTCACATACGTACCAATCGAGCCGATCGGAATGCGGCCATGGTTAAAAAATGAACGATTAAGAAATGGCACGTACAGCAGTCCGACCACGGCTGCCGCCAGCGCCGCGTCGCGAATGCGAACCCGCTTCCAGTAGAGGGGCAAGAGTACGATCGGCAGAAATTTCACTGCAATAGCTAGCCCAAGTCCGACGGCCGCAGTCGCGCGCCATCGGCGCACTAGCGCAGCGGCGGACACCACCAACAATAGAGCGCCAACAATGTCAATGTGACCACTTCCCGCCACTTCAATGGCCAACAATGGGTTCCAGGCGAACGCCAGAACCAGGTGCGCTCCCTGCCGAGTACAACGCAAGAGATCGAGCAACACGAGAACAATTGCGAACTCGCAAACCACAAATGCAACTTTCAGTGCAAAGGTGGACTCCTGAATCGCGGTCACTGCGCGAAAAAAAAGCTGCCCTCCCGCTGGATATGGGCTAGGTAGATCCGGGTTGTTCAGGTTGCGGGTTTCCGGGGTATGCAGCGCCTTCACGGCAGGATCGCTGGGAACGACAATATAGGGGTTGTAGCCGAGCCTTTGCAGGCGTCCATCCCAAACATATCGATGAATATCATCATCGGCGCCCGCGGGCACGCGAAGAAATTCAATGTGCCACACAGCAGCCAGGACGAGCCCAATGAGATCGCTAAGAGGTACGCGACTCCCGCAAGCGTCAAAAAGGCCATGAAGTACGGTCCACCCCTATCGCCGAAGTTGCGCGAGCAAATCGTTAGCGCCACGCACGACGTGGCGCCGAGTGTGTACACTCTCCACTCGGGGGTGACCTTCACCGTTCTCCAGTGCCCGTCCGCAACTGTGCTACCGCATGTCCCCACTCTTTTAGCCACGCCGCCGTTCGTGGCGCCTTCGCCGGAGCCTGACGTAACTCCTCTGCCAGACGAGTCAGGTCGTCAACCACATCAATATCGTAAAAAGGAGCCGCGAAACCTACGGATAGCTCAAGAGCTCGTGCGCGTGATAACAGTCTGTCCAGCGCGCTACTGGTGCCCATTCCGTCGTGTGCGAAAAGCGTAGGATGAGAAGCCTTTGCTCCGACAAGATAGTAGCCGCCGTCGTACGTTGGTCCAACAACTACGTCATGTGCGGCCAGAGTTTCGAACGCGTCTTCGAGAACAGAACGCGGCAAGTGTGGGCTGTCGCTGTTGAACGCGATAGTACGTCGTTGATGACCTTCAGCGAAGTGCGCAAACACCGAAGTGAGGCCTGCAGCAAGACCTTCACCTTTCTGCGCAACTACGCTCGCTTCGTTGCCTGCCAACCGCGCCAGTTCGTTTACGTCGGAATCCGGGCACATGATGGCAACCTCGACGCTGCCCAATGACCGCGCCAGTGCCAGCGTGTCTTCCAAGAGACAGCGATAGAACGCGACGACGGCCTGAAGAGGAAGGCTCGGAGTCAATCGGGTCTTCACCGCGCCCGGCCTCGGTGCTTTCGCCATGATTACGAGCACACGCTCACTGCGTGACGAACGCACCACCGACTCCCTTGAAGATTTCATAGATAATTGGGGCAATAATATACGACCGGTGGCCCACTCAAGCCTGGTTTTGGCTTGAGTGGGGAGGTTAGAGGCTCATCCAAAACCGGTAACCGGCTGTCAGGGACGAGACTGAATCGAAATGGACGCCACGAAAACGCGAACAAACGGCGGGAAGACTCAGTCCAGCAATAGAACTGCCCCACTCAAGCCAAGACCAGGCTTGAGTGGGCCACTCGCCGCGTGAAGATTTCACAAAATTTTGACGCGGACCTAGGCC
>QIAI01000181.1:8563-12353 GCA_003224995.1 Acidobacteriota bacterium | reverse complement strand
TGCGTTTTCTGGACGAAGGAGACAAGGTAAAGGCCACCATCTTCTTCCGCGGACGCGAGATGACGCGCACGAATCTGGGGCGTCAGATTCTTGAGCGACTGATTAAAGACGTTCAGGACAAGAGCATTGTGGAGTTTCGTCCCAGGCAGGAAGGCAATACGCTGCACGCCATCCTGGCGCCCAAGAAGGAAGAGGGCGGCGGTAAGAAAGAGAAACCGCGGACCGCAGCAGCGCCGCCTCCGCAGCCGCAGGTGAAGCAGGCGTGAGCAAGCCCCTCTGAGCTTTTGGTGGCTAGCTTACCGCTCGAGGGTTGGGAATCCCACGCATGACGTGATGGCTGTCGCGGTATTGATGGGATTGCCCTGCGAAAGCCGCCAGCAAAAGCTAAGGGCGAAAAGCTAACAGCTCAAGGCTGAATCTTAAGAACCGGGAACTGATTTTTATGCCGAAACTAAAAACTCATAAAGGCGCCGCCAAGCGCTTCAAGAAAACCGCCACCGGCAAGGTGAAGCGTCATCATTCTCACCTTCGCCACATGCTGACCTCCAAGGGGCAGAAGCGCAAAGACAAGCTGGCGAAATCCGTGCTGGTCAGCGACGCCGATACCCCGAAAGTGCTTCGCATGATTCCATACGCATAGACTGTTGTTCGGGTTGTTTCGTGTCGCTGGTGGATTGAAACCCGGCCATTCGAATCGCGACACGAAATCAGGGCGCAGCCTACCGTGCCCGGGCGTGTGAAGAGGTCAAATCGTCATCGACGATCCTTACCTCCAGCCGCCGAGTGGTTGAGAAAATAAAAAGGAGAAAGCCATGCCTCGTGTAAAACGTGGAACCAAGCGCCGCGCCAAGCGGAAAAAAATATTAGACCGCGCCAGCGGTTATTTCCTCACAAAATCAAAACTCTACCGCTCCGCCAAAGAAGCGGTGGAACGCGGACTGAAGTTCGCCTACTCGGGACGCAAGCAGCGTAAGCGCCAGTTTCGCTCGTTGTGGATCGTGCGCATTGGCGCTGCAGCCAAGGCGAACGGAATGAGCTATTCGCGCTTTATCAGCGGTCTTAAGAAGGCGGGCGTGGAACTCGATCGCAAGATGCTTGCCGATATTGCGGTGAAGGACGAGGCCGCGTTTAAGACTCTCGCGGAACAATCGAAGAGCGCGCTGGGTGCAGCGTAGGGCTTCGAGCTTTGAGCCCCCGAGCTTTGAGCTACGAGCGTGCCTCTTTTCAAGCTATCGCCATCATCATTGTTTCAGGACTGTGGAGCGGTTGTCCCACGACTGTGGAGCGGCGGGCGTCCTCGCCCGCCATCCCGAACGAAACGAGGAATCGGCTTTTAAAGCTTGTCATTCTGATTCCTCGAGAGCTTGTCGTTCTTGAAAGCTTGTCATTTTGATTTCTTGAAAGCTTGTCATTCTGAGCGCAGCGAAGAACCTGCTTTTCGCATTGCAGGATTCAGAAGCTCAACTCATGTACACGGTGCCTAAACTGACGAACTTCTCCTCGGCTGCGCTGGACGCAGCTGCGCGTGATTTACTGTCTGCGCTCGAGGCGGAAGCTGCCGCCATTAGAGGCGATTCAGAGTACAAGGTCTTCCGCGATCGCTGGCTGGCGCGCAAAGACGGCGTCAACGAACTCAAAACCAAGATCACGGTTGTGGTGGAGGCGACCCTGGAGCGTCTGCAGGGTGGCGCTTCGGCGGATCGTCTTCTTGCGGAGCGCGTCGATATCACGTTGCCCGGCATCCGGCGGCCTCTGGGTACAGAGCACCCGGTGATCCGCACCATGAATGAGATTGTCGGGGTCTTCCGCAATCTCGGCTACTCGGTATCAGAGGGGCCCGAGATTGAGACCGATTACTCCAATTTCGAGTCGCTGAATTTCCCTCCACATCATCCGGCGCGCGATATGCAGGACACGCTGTTCCTCGCTGGCCAAGACGAGAAGGCTCTGCGCGACCGCCTGCTGCTGCGCACGCACACGTCTCCGGTGCAGATTCGCACGATGGAGAAGCTCAAGCCGCCTCTGCGCATCGTGATCCCCGGCAAGGTCTATCGCAACGATCCGCCGGATGCGAGCCACTCGCCCGTGTTTCACCAGATCGAAGGGCTCGCGGTGGACAACAACATCAGGTTCGGCGATTTGAAGGGTACGCTCGATCACGCCATGAAGGCGCTTTTCGGTTCGAAGGTAAAGACGCAGTTTCGGCCGTCATTCTTTCCATTCACCGAACCCAGTGCGGAGATGATGGTGAGCTGTTTCATTTGCGGGGGAAGCGGCAAACGCGGCAGGGAGCCTTGCCGGCCGTGTAAAACCACGGGCTGGATCGAGATCCTCGGGTGCGGCATGGTCGATCCGAACGTGTTCGAGTTCGTGAAGGACAACGGCTACGATCCCGCCAAGGTGTCGGGGTTTGCCTTCGGCATGGGTGCGGACCGTATCGCCATTCTGAAATACGGCGTCGATGACATTCAGCTTTTCTTCCAGGGGGACGTAAGATTTTTGCAGCAATTCGGATAAGCCAACTTTTGGCTCTTAGCGATTAGCCTTTAGCTCAAGCCTTTAACCGCGAAGGCCGCGAAGAGAAGCCGCGAAGTTCGCGAAGAAAAGCTTGTCATCGCGTTCTTCGCGAACCCTTCGCGAGTAGCCGAGATTGCGGAAGACCCCGACAATCTCATTCATGGTGCGGATCACCGGGTGCTCTGTACCCAGAGGCCGCCGGATGCCGGGCAACGTGATATCGACGCGCTCCGCAAGAAGACGATCCGCCGAAGCGCCACCCTGCAGACGCTCCAGGGTCGCCTCCACCACAACCGTGATCTTGGTTTTGAGTTCGTTGACTTCAAGGTCGACAACACCACGCTTGCCCACGATCTGACTTCGATCGGCATGGCAGTCGAAGGCATTTCTGGCGAAGGCGACTCGACTGTTTTCGAGATGGAGATCGGAACCAACCGGCCCGATGCTATGAATCATAATGGCGTCGCGCGCGAAGCTTCGGCTTTTTATGACCTACCGCTAAAACCAATTGCTCCGCAACTTCCGAAGCCGAGCGGCCTTGCCGGGATCACCATTACTGTCGAAGATGGACGCTATTGCCCGCGCTTCACCGCTCGCGCGATCCGCGACGTTCACATCCAATCCTCGCCTGCGAACATTACACAGCGACTGAGTCTGCTCGACCAGCGCCCGATCAACAATGCAGTGGATGCCACCAACTACGTTCTTTGGGAAATCGGCAAGCCCACCCACGTTTTTGATCTCGATCTGCTCGAAGGCGGCATGATCATCGTGCGCTTTGCCCGTCCGGGAGAAACGCTTCGAACTCTCGACGGCGTGGAACGTAAACTTAGTGTCGAAGATCTCGTAGTCTGCGATGCCAGGAAACCAGTCGGACTCGCAGGGGTGATGGGCGGGTTCGACACCATGATCACCGAGAAGACGCGCAACATCCTGATCGAATCAGCCTGGTGGGATCCCGCGACCATACGTAAAGTTTCCAAGCGGCACGGCTTACACACGGATGCCTCCCATCGCTTCGAGCGCGGGGCCGATTTCGAATCCACGATTCTATCGACGAATCGTGTGGCGGAACTCATCATGGCCTCGGGCGGTGGGACACTGACCGGCGAGTTGCTGGATGTAGTCGTCGGCGGCCGTGACCAGGCGCCGATCGTGCTGAATCTCGCGGAAGTCCACCGCATTCTGGGCAAGGCTCTGAACCCGCAGGAAGTGCTGCGCATCCTGTCGCACCTCGGGTTTGAGGCGGTTGCCGGACGTCATGAAGGCGAAG
>QIAI01000181.1:7995-8547 GCA_003224995.1 Acidobacteriota bacterium | reverse complement strand
TTGGATGTGGAACGCGAAATTGACATTATTGAAGAAATCGCGCGGCTTCATGGCTACGATCGGTTTCCCAACACGCTGCCCGCGTTTGCTGGCGCTGTCATCGAATTGCCCGACGCACGCAAGAACGAGAAGCTGCGCTCTTCCCTGCTCGGACTGGGCTATGACGAGGCAGTTTCCTCGACTTTTATTTCCGAAGAAGACGGCAAACGGTTCTCCCCTACGACGGCGCTAGCGCTCGCCAATCCCCTGAGCGAGGAAGCTTCGGTCATGCGAACCTCACTGGTACCAAGCATGCTGAAGATGATCGCCTACAACCTGAATCGAGGCAGCAATGACGTGCGCCTGTTCGAGGCGGGGCATGTCTACGAGGCCGACGGATGGGATGCGGCAGAACCGCGGCGCTTGTGCCTGGGCGCGACCGGGAATGCTCTTCCCTTGAATGTGAATCGCCCCCAGGAAAGACGCGGGCTTACGTTCTTTGATCTGAAAGGGGACGTCGAAAACCTGCTGTCCGCGTTTTCCGCGGAGAAGCTTCATTACGACGCTGAGGCG
>QIAI01000181.1:0-7822 GCA_003224995.1 Acidobacteriota bacterium | reverse complement strand
TCACTCTTCCGGATGCAGTGACGTTCGAGCAGGTGGAAGAGGCGGTGCATAAGCTTCGCATAGCCGAATTGCGAAACTTCACTCCGGTGGAAATCTTCCGGGGTGGAAATATTTCAGCGGGGCGATATTCGCTCCTGGCGCGTGCCAGATTGCACTCCGCGGAACGGACTCTGCGAGACGATGAGATTGCGCGATGGTCCGATCAAATCGTCAAAGCACTCGGGGGTCTGGGCGGAACCTTGCGCAGTTGAGAGGAAAGCTGCCGATTTTCATTCTTCCGGTACTTGTGATTCAAGTTGCGCGGCTAGGTATCGCTCGCTTTGCCGGAGGATTCAGGAGAGGGTTCGTCGGGATTGGCTTGGGCCCGGCCATATTTTTCCCCTAACAAGCGAGTAATCTCGGTCACCAGTTCCAGAAGTTTCTGGGGATCGTATTCAACCGCGGCTTTCGCGCACAATTCCCTCCAGCGCTCTTCCCTCTTGTCCATTCCCAGGGCCCTTTCCAATTGTTCAAACGGAAATGATTTGAGTTGGCAAGCGAAAAAGTGAACTTACCTGAGACGCTGCAATCGAGTCGGTCGTTCTCCCTACCGAGGAAGAGCTTGGGTCAGAGCCCAAGCTCGGCATTGAACTTCTGGATGGCGGCGTAGCATTCACAGGCTTGCCCCTCCAGCATGGGACGGTTCTTGATGAGAATTGAGCCCCGGGTGTGGCCAATGATGCCTTCCGCTTCCAGCTCAGCCACGGCCACGCTGATGGTAGGCCGGTCGGTCCCTATCATCTTCGACAAGAACTCATGAGTGGTGCGGATCACGTCCGACTGCAACCGGTCAAGGGTAACTAGTAGCCAGCGCGCCAGACGCTGTTTGACATTGTGCAATCGATTGCAGACCGCACTCTGTTCCAGTTGGGCCAGCCGGAGCCCCAAACGAAGCATCAACATCCGTTTGAGTTCCGGCGAAGAGGCCAGAACCCGTTTCATCGTGGCTCCATCGATTTGGAAACCATCGCCCGGCACCTGCATGATGACGCTGTGCGTAAAGGTATCAAGGCCCGCAGCGAGAGCAAGTCCGACCATGTCTTCGCGCCCACAGGCGCCAACCTCAACACTGCGTCCGTCAGCAGTTTGCACCAGCATGGAGGCAATACCGCGATTCATGAAATAGACTGCTCGAATAGCCTCGTGCTCGCGCTGCAAACAGCTGGAAAGTTCCAGAGGGATGAACTTGAGGTGTGGCTGCAGAGCTTCAAACTCACCCTCCGGAATCTGCAGCAAGATGGTGTTCTGCACCGACTGTCCCGCTGCACTTCGCTCGTCCGTGCCGTCGATTTGTAGTTTTGTGTTCACGACTATGAGATGTACGGAGGCGAGGGGAAAGCTCACGGGTTCGCTGTAACTGGTACTCCTCTGTTGCGTAGAAAACGCTAGAGAGATTCACTGTTTATGAGGTTGGTACGACTTGTATGCGATTTAAGCTGTGTTCGGTATCGCACACAATGAAGGCGGTGGAAATCACGAATTCTGGCCGGCTCTGGAACGAAGAATCTTGCGAATAAGCTGGAAAGATTGGGACTAATCTGCTGGAACTTCAGTCAAGACCGCGCGGACATCTAATCCTAGAAGGCCTCTATTGTGATCTGGCTGACCTTTTCATCGGATAACGCTCGTCAAGTTCCAAATTGAGTTCGAGGACATTGACGCGCGGTTCTCCGAGAACACCTAGTTGTCGAGCTTCAGTGTGCTTTCCCAGGATGGTTCGGATTTGTTCAACGCTCGTTCCGCGTTCTTTCGCTATGCGTAGCACCTGGAAGTCTGCCGCCGCAGGCGTGATGTGGGGATCAAAACCGGAGGCGGACGTTGTCACGAGATCAATGGGGACCGATTTGCCGGGGTTGTCCGTCTGGGCAGAACTGACGTCGTTCTTCACGCGATCGATGAGTTTTTGGTTTGTAGGACCAAGGTTGGATCCACCCGAATTCGCTGAGTCATAACCATTTCCCGCCGCCGATGGTCTCGAATGAAAATACGCTGGACCGGAAAAGCCTTGCCCGATGATTCTGGAACCTACGGTCTTGCCATCCTTTTGGATCAGTTGACCATTGGCCTGCTTCGGAAAGAGAACCTGTGCGAGACCGGTCACTACGAGCGGGTACACAAGGCCGAACAATATGGTGGTTGCGATTGTCATCAGCACAGCAGTCAACAGATTTTTCTTCATGGCAAGCCCTCTTATACAAGCCCGGCGCGAGTGATGAACATGTCGATCAGCTTGATCCCGATGAAAGGAATCACGACTCCACCGGCTCCATAAATCCACAGATTATTTCGAAGCAATGCGGCGGCTGGCATGGGACGGTACTTGACGCCGCGAAGCGCAAGAGGAATCAGCGCAATGATGACCAAGGCGTTAAAGATCACGGCCGACAAAATGGCAGACTGCGATGTCCGCAGATGCATGACGTTCAGCGCGTTCAGTACGGGAAAGGTTCCTGCAAACATCGCGGGGATGATGGCGAAGTATTTTGCAACGTCATTGGAGATGGAGAACGTGGTCAGCGCACCGCGAGTCATCAGCAATTGCTTGCCGATTTCTACGATCTCAATGAGCTTGGTCGGATTGGAGTCGAGGTCCACCATGTTTCCGGCTTCCTTGGCGGCCTGAGTACCGGTGTTCATCGCAACTCCGACATCGGCCTGCGCCAGGGCGGGCGCATCATTTGTGCCATCGCCCGTCATGGCCACCAGCTTGCCGTCGGCCTGTTCCTTCTTGATGAGGTCCATCTTGTCCTTGGGAGTGGCCTGAGCGAGGAAGTCATCCACCCCCGCTTCGCGCGCAATGGCTGCGGCGGTCAAGGGATTGTCGCCTGTAATCATCACCGTGCGGATTCCAATCGCCCGCAGCTGATCGAAGCGTTCTCGCATGCCGCCTTTTACGATGTCCTTGAGTTCAATCACTCCGAGAGCGCCTCTATTCCGCTCCGCCACTACCAGGGGCGTACCTCCGGAACGGGCAATCTCTTCGACTGTGGCTCTGACTTCGTTGGGCATCTTGCGGCCGCTCTGAGTGACATAGCTTGCAATGGAGTCCGCTGCTCCCTTGCGAATCTCAAAGCCGTTCAGATCTACTCCTGACATGCGAGTTTGAGCACTGAATGGAACAAATCGTGCATCGTGATTTCCCAGTTCCCTACCGCGCAAACCATATTTCTCTTTTGCCAGAACGACAATCGAACGGCCTTCCGGGGTTTCGTCCGCAAGCGACGAAAGTTGCGCTGCGTCTGCCAGCTCTTGTTCGCTGACACCCGGCGCAGGAACAAAACGCGATGCCTGCCGGTTTCCAAGGGTGATGGTTCCAGTCTTGTCCAGGAGAAGCGTGTTCACGTCGCCGGCAGCTTCCACTGCCCGGCCGGACATCGCCAGCACATTGTGCTGCACCAAGCGGTCCATGCCGGCGATTCCAATGGCTGAAAGCAGGCCGCCAATCGTCGTAGGGATCAGGCAAACGAGCAGGGAAACTAGAACGAAGACCGTCTGCGGAGATCCCGAGTAGATGGCAAATGGCTGCAATGTCACGACGGCAAGAAGAAAGATGATGGTCAATCCTGCCAGGAGGATGTTGAGAGCAATCTCATTTGGCGTTTTTTGCCGCTCGGCGCCTTCGACCAGTGCGATCATTCGGTCCAGAAATGTTTCGCCCGGATTCGACGTAATCTTCACCTTGATACGATCGGACAAGACGCGCGTCCCGCCTGTGACCGCTGAGCGATCGCCGCCGGCCTCTCGGATGACGGGGGCGGATTCGCCGGTGATCGCCGACTCATCGACAGAAGCGACGCCCTCGATAATCTCGCCATCCGAAGGAATAAACTCTCCAGCGGACACAGAAACCAGATCGCCCGCTGCGAGCTTGGAACTCGGTACTCTCTCCAGTTGGCCGTTACCGAGCAGGCGGTTGGCCATGGTCTCCGAACGTGCCTTGCGGAGGGTGTCTGCCTGCGCCTTGCCGCGGCCTTCCGCCATGGCCTCGGCGAAATTCGCAAATACAACCGTGAACCACAGCCAGAACGTGATCTGTAGGTTGAACTTGAATGCAGGGCCACCCTTGAAGAGCAGAGCTGTGGTGATCACGCTACCGATCTCCACGACAAACATGACGGGGTTTCCCATCATCTTGCGCGGATTCAACTTCAGAAATGCATCCCAGACGGCGCGCCTGACGATCTTCCACTCCCAGGTGGCCTTTTTCCTGCGTTTCATTGGCGATTGCCCAAGACGAATCGACTGCACTTCCGGAGCCGCTGGCCGGTCAGTTGTAACTGTCATAGAAAAAGTTCCTCTAAAAAGTCTTGCCGGCGGCCATCAGCAAATGCTCAAGGATCGGACCAAGGCTCAAGGCCGGGAAAAAGGTCAGTGCGCCCACAATCAGGATCACGCCGATGAGAAGGACAGTGAACAGAGGTGTGGTCACGGGGAAGGTACCTAGAGACGGGGGAACATACCTTTTGCCCGCCAGATTTCCCGCGATAGCAAGAGCGGGAATAATCATGAGGAAGCGACCGACCAGCATCGTAATGGCGCCGGCAGTGTTGTACCAGGGAGTGTTGGTCGTCAGTCCAGCGAATGCCGAACCGTTGTTTCCGGCCTGCGAGGTAAACGCGTAGAGGATCTCGCTCAGTCCGTGAGGACCGGGATTCAGAATACTGGAGGGGCCAAAGCGCGCGACCACAGAAATGGCGGAGAATCCCAGGATGACGAGCGGAAATACAAGCACCACCTCTTCCCCAGGTATTCCGGAGTGCGACCGACCATGAGGCCCGCGATGAACACGGCAAGGATGATGTAAATCAGCATTCCGTACATGCCGGCGCCGACACCGCCGAACACCACTTCGCTCAGCATGATGTTGGCAAGAGGAACCAAGCCCCCGAGAGGGGTGAAGGAGTCGTGCCAGCCATTGATCGCGCCGCAGCTCGCATCCGTGGTCACGGTCGCCCAGAGCGCAGTGTTCGCAATGCCAAAGCGGACCTCCTTGCCTTCCATATTGCCGCCCGGTTGCAAGGTACTCACGGTTTGATCCGTTCCAGTAAGCAGCGGATTGCCCCGAGCTTCTGCCCAGTAGGCTGCGGTTACGCCCGCAACAAATAGAATCGCCATCGCCGCCCATACCGCCCAGCCGTGGCGTTGAGAGCCAGTCATTCTGCCTAATGTGTAGGTAAGTCCACTGCCGATGGCGAAGATGGAGACTAACTCGATCAGGTTGGAAAGCGGGGTAGGATTTTCAAACGGGTGAGCACTGTTCGCGTTGAAAAAGCCACCGCCGTTGGTGCCCAACTCCTTGATGATTTCTTGTGAAGCCACCGGCCCCTGCGCAATTGTTTGCTCGGTCACCGTGTCCATCACCGGCTTACCTTGCGCGTCTACCACACCTTTGCCATCCGCTCCGACTCTCTGGACCTGCATCGGTTCAACTAATTTCACGGTATCGTACGGCTTCAGGTTCTGGATGACGCCTTGGGAAACAAGGACGAGAGCCCCGAGGATGCAAGCTGGCAAAAGAACCCAGAGATTACAACGGACGAGATCCACCCAAAAATTGCCGATGGTCTGCATCTGGCGACGGGCGACGCCGCGAATGAAAGCGATGGCCAGCACAATTCCGACAGCGGCAGACATGAAATTGTGGTACGCCAAACCGGCCATCTGGGTGAGATAGCTCATCGTGGTTTCGCCAGCATAATTCTGCCAGTTGGTATTAGTGGTGAAGGAAGCTGCCGTGTTGAACGCAAGAGCCGAGGGATTCACCGCTCCAAGCTTCTGTGGATTGAAGGGCAGGTGCCCTTGCAGCCGCTCTATGGCGTACAAAACGACCATCGAGACCAGGCTGAACAGAAGCATAGAGATCGCGTATTCGGTCCAACGCATCTCGTGATTCTCATCCACCCCGGTCACGCGGTAGAGGAGTCGTTCGAGTGGCCGCAACACTGGGTCCATGAACGTCCGCTCGCGGTTAAACACTCGTGTCATGAAGATACCTATAGGCTTCGTGACCAGCAGGACGAGCGCAAAGAACAGGAAGATTTGGAACCACCCATTGGCCGTCATATCAGAATTTCTCCGGACGCAGGAGTGCGTATACCAGGTACACCGTTGTCAGCACACTCACCGCGAGCAGGATCATCGATTCCAGATTCATAGTGACCTCCTCACCTCAGGCGCTCACAGAAGTGCACGTAAGCGATGGACACTCCGAAAAATGCAATTGTCACGATGATCCAAAGGGCATCTTGCATAACAATCTCCGAGAAGAATTCTTACCGACGAACTACCACGGACCTGTCTTGCGTCCCCACCACCAAATCAAGCCCAAAGTTGCAGTGTTCTGTTCTTTTTTCAGGATGCCAGGCGTTTCTGTAAGGAAGAACGGCTGATTCGAAAAATCGCGTCGCAATTCAAAGGTACTGGAGAGGCCGTCCGCAAGTTTGTATTCGTACGTCACAGTCGTTTCTTTCAAAGCTTGTGTCACGCCACTGAATAGCCCACCACGATCCGAAAGATATTCTGCGCGGGCTGCCAGAGCCGACTTAGGAGCGAGTTGGTAACGGGCGTAGGCGGCGCCGCCTGTGACATGAGCCGGAGCTGAGTTCTCGAACTGGCGATCGATAACGTAATCGAACTCTCCGGCAAGGGTCAGGTTCTTGTTCACGCTCCAGGAAGCATAGTTGTCAAAGATGTGCTCTCGTCCGTTTGGCTCGGGACTAACCTTTGAAACCGGCAATCCGGGCTGTGTGGGCTGAGTCGGGAGACCTGGATTCAAGATCGGCAACACATCGCGGCTTTCCTGTCCAAAATAGTAGTTACTGGTCCATGTGAACGAGGTGTTCGGCTTGAGCACGAAGTCAAAATTCTGAGATTTGAAGCCATTGAAATCTTCGGTCTGGTTGGCTCCGTTCACGAGCCAGTATGCAACTGTCATTTTCGGACTCACGTTATACGCGGCCCGAAAACCCATGTGATAAAACGGCAAAAAGCCGAAGAAGTACGAGCGGGAATAGTTAATTTGATCCTTGCTGTAGTTGCCTTCCGGGCCAAGTGCGCTTGCCCACTTCCCAAAGTCCACAGTAAGCCCTGTGCCCAGCGGTGCCACGTAGGTCCCGTATGCCTGGAAGAGGTTCCTATACGCGAGCGGGCGCAGTTCATTTGCGGCGCTACCCTGGAGAGTTTCGGTTGCTTGGCCATACTGTAAGTCGACTCGAGCACCGAAGCGGCGCCCGTTCGTTGGATCCGGAGCTCGCTCCACAATGATTGCTGTCTGATTGATGCTAAAGCTGTTGGAGGTCACATCATATGGGCGAAGCAAATTTACTCGTCCGACCGGCCGATTGAAGTTGTATCCGTAATATCCGTCGAAAGTCAGGTTCAGCGTTGTGTCATGCAAGAAGTCGAGGAGGCCACGGTCGTCCTGGCTGAGGACCGTTGGTGCGGGCGTTGATGACCGAGACACAGTGGCATTGGATGACACAATTCCTGCTTCTGGTGATGTCTGTGCAATTTTCTGTTGAGCCTCCAGTTGTCCTACCCGCGTTTGCAGTTGCTGAACGAGGATTTTCAGTTGCTGCACATCCGGGTCGAGCTCATCTGATCGAGTGCTCGGCATGCCGTCCTGCGCTAAGAGTTGAGACACGGATGTAAGCAGCACCACCAGCAATAGGCACATATTCTTGATGACCGCTTGTCTGCTACTCCAATGTGAGAGAGGGATCTTGCGGAGGCTTAGCCTACGACGGTGCTTTGTTGGCTCGTAGTTGTGATCCTTTTTCACTTC
>QIAI01000715.1 GCA_003224995.1 Acidobacteriota bacterium | reverse complement strand
TTTGGGCGCAGGACGCGGTGAAAACGGATCCCAAGCACTATTCCGTAGTCAGCGAAAATGATCAGGTCAGGATCTTGAAAGTGCACTATGGGCCGCACGAGAAGTCGGTGATGCATAGCCATCCGAACTCGGTCGCGGTGATGCTGACAGACATGAAGGCAGAGTTCACTCTGCCGGACGGCAAAAAGCAGAACATGACGGCAAAGACCGGAGATGCGCAATATACTCCAGCCCAGGTCCACCTGCCGGAGAATACCGGCGAGAAGGGCATGGATCTAATCCTGGTTGAGTTGAAGAAATAAGTTTCGGCCGGGCTGCATTGGCGGGCAGCTCGGCCGAGCACTGTTTATTGAAGGACTCGCGAGGATGTCGTCCCTTGAAAGGGACTCGGCTTCAGTGTGCGAGATTTCCCCGCACTCACGGGGGGCTAGTCTCTTCCATGCGCCAACTCGTCATTCGACAAAGTTGTGCTTCCCTGTCATCGCTGTCGCTAGCCTTCCTGCTTCCTCCTGAATTCTCTTCCATGCGCGTTCTACGTGTCTGCGGTCGGTGTTGGTCTGGCCTATGCTCAGCCGCAGGGTGAAGCGATCGTTCAATTTCGTGTGGGTGAGGTAGAGGTCGCCAGAGCAGTTCAGGCGCTCCATCAATATTTGATTGGCGGCATCTCCGGACTTCAGGCGGAAGCAGACGAGGTTGAGGGGAACGGGGGCGGCGAGTTCGAATCGGTCGTCCTTCCTTACCCATTCGACGAATTGCCGGGCTAAGGCGAGGTGTTCGCGGATGTGGTGCTGCAGGCCTTCGACTCCGTAGTGCCGGATTACAAACCACAACTTGAGCGCGCGGGATGTGCCAGTCGCGGTAATCGATCACCGCGCCCGATTCGGTGGCCTGGTTGCGCAGGTATTCGGGGAGCACGCTGAGAGTCTGGATGAGGGCTTTGCGGTCGGCGACGTAGAAAACGTCGCAATCGAAATTGGTGAACATCCACTTGTGGGGGTTGAAGCAGTAGCTGTCGGCGTGCTCGACGCCGGCGTGAATGTGGCGGAATTCGGGGCAGAGGGCGGCAGTGCCGGACATGGCGGCGTCGACGTGCAGCCAGAGATTGTGCTCGCGGCAGATGCGCGCGATTTCGGGGACGGGGTCGATCGCGTTGGACGACGTGGTTCCCACGGTCGCGCAGACGAAACAGGGAATGCGGCCGGCGGATTTGTCTTCGGCGATGTGGCGGGCGAGTGCGTCGGGGCGCAGGGCGAAGCTTTCGTCGACGGAGATGGCGCGCAGATTGGCGGCACCCAGGCCCGCGATTTTGGCCGCTTTCTCGACCGACGAGTGAGTCTGGCTGGAGCAGTAGGCGACCAGGTTGCCGGCGCAACCTTTGTTATTGGTCGAGTAGTTTGTGGCGCGTTCGCGGGCGGCAAGCAGGGCGCACAGAGAAGCGCTGGAGGCAGTGTCCTGAATGACGCCACCGCCGGAGCTGGTGGAAAGAAATCTTTCCGGCAGGCCTAACATGGAGACGAGCCAATCAAGGACATGGGTTTCAAGCTCGGTCGCGGCCGGGCTGGTGGCCCAGAGCATCCCCTGAATGCCGAATCCGGAGGAGAGCAGGTCGCCAAGAATAGCGGGGCCGGAGGCATTGCAGGGAAAGTAGGCGAAGAAGTTGGGCGACTGCCAGTGGGTGATGCCGGGGAGAATGAGTTTCTCGATGTCTGCGAGGATGGCTTCGAACGGTTCGCCTTGCTGGGGCGCGGATTCTGGGAGTTGGGCGCGAAGTTGGCCCGGCTTTGCCCGGGAGAGAACGGGGAAGGATTCGATCTTCTCGTAGTAGTCGGCGATCCAGTCGATCACCGCGTGGCCGTGGCGACGGAATTCGTCGGGAGTCATGTGGAAGGAATTTTGGTTCGACAAGTTGAATCTCCGTGGAAGCGCGCTGGAAAAGCTGGCCTCAGGCGCTGCAGCACAATTCTATTGCGAGAGCTGAAGCTTGTGCCGAGTTGAGAAAAAGCAGGTCCTTCGCTGCGCTCAGGATGACAATCTTTACTTGAGGACCATGCAAGCACCCATACTATTCAACTCAGCTGGCCGTAGTACATGCGGGTGGTGTATTCCATCGTGACACGACCGTTTTTATTGCAAGTTTGGAAGATGAGGTGAAGTCTCTCTAGCATCGGCCCATAGTTCGGATGCCCAGGGGTCGGGGCGTAGGAGGACGATAGCAAGCGCCCTTCAAGTTCCTGGCGGTTGAATTCCTGGCTCAAAGGGAAGGTGGGCTGCTCGAATGCGGTGGGGGCGAAGAAGTCGGCAATGTTTTTGGTGGTGTGCTCATGCCGGACTTGCTCGTAATCGGTGCCGTAGGCGAGGAGGAGTTCTTCGTAGGCGCGGAGGAAGGGCGAGCTGTCGCTGCTGCGTTCGTTCCAGATCAGCACGGCCCAGCCGCGGGGCTTGAGGATGCGGGCGAATTCTTTTCGAGCTTTGGGAAGGTCGAACCAGTGGGCGGCTTGGGCGGCAGTGGCGAAGTCGAAAGCGTGGTCGGGAACAGTGGTGGCTTCAGCTGTGCCGTCCAAGCTGGTGAATTTGGGGTGATCGGCCAGGAGGCGGTCGGCAGCTTCGCGCATTTCGCGATTGGGTTCGACGCCGAAGACGCGATTGCCGTTCTCCAGAAGCAGACGGGTGAAGATGCCAGTGCCGCAGGCGACATCGGCGATCACGGAGTCAGGAGTGAGTCCGCATTTGTCGCGCAGAGTTTCGAGGACTTGCGGCGGGTAGCCGGGACGGTAACGAATGTAGTTTTCGACGCGATCGGAGAAACGAAGGGTGGGATTGGTGTGAAGCATGGAGATAGTCTAACCAATGCAGCGGCGGCAGAGCTTGTGAGCAGGGAATTTTGGGCTTGTTACACTATCGTCCGAGAGACCGCGGCTAAAGCCGTATCTTTCGGGATGCCTGACGGCGCGCCTGAACAGTTTGCGGAAAGTGCGGATAGGGCAAGAATGGGAAGGGCACGACCTTGGTCGTGCCGCTATGCGTTGAAATCAGGTGCAGATGAAAGCTTTTTCGCAGACTGTGAAGACGTGCCCTGATACGAGCAAAAAGCGCGGAGTCGGAAGCCTTAAACATGCGTGAAGTCAGAAACCTTAAAATGCAAGATAGCTCGTAGGGAAGAAGCGAATAAAGATGCGGCTGGTGATCAAAGTCGGGACCAGTTTGATTGCTCCTGGGGGACGTATTGATACGGAGCGCATGCGGGCGCTCGTGGATCAATTGGATCTCACGCGGCACGAGTACCTTATCGTGAGTTCCGGGGCGATTGCGTCCGGAATGTTGAATTTGCGATTGAGCGAGCGGCCTACGAGTGTGCCCCGGATGCAGGCCTGCGCGGCTGTGGGTCAGAGCCTGTTGATGCATACCTACGAGCAGCTGTTCTTCGGGAAAAAAGTGGTGGCGCAGCTTTTGCTGTCGAGCGACGATTTTACTTCTCCCATCCGGTACAGAAATTTGCAGAATGCGCTGCATGAGCTGCTGAAAATGAGAGTAGTGCCGATCGTGAATGAGAACGACAGCGTTTCGGTCCGCGAGCTGGTGGGCGCATTTGGGGACAATGA
>QIAI01000180.1 GCA_003224995.1 Acidobacteriota bacterium | reverse complement strand
CATCTTCCCATCTTTCGAGCAGGACTTCCCGTCTTTACCCGAGCAGCAGGACTCTTTCATGTCCTTGCCACAGCAAGCCATGGCGTCCTTCTTCGAAGCTTTATCGCCTTTTTTCGCTGCATGTCGCATACATGCCATGCCCTCGTGCATGTCGGCATGCTCAGCCATCTTGTCGCAACAGGGACAAGTTGCCTTGGCGTCGGCCGGAGTCGATTTCTGCTCGGGAGTGGGAACTGGGTTTGGAGTAGACGTCTGCGCCCATGACACCATGGTCAGGGCCATAAAGAGTGCAATCAGCTTGGGCTTCATAAGAATGATCTCCATATAAAAGTTTTCTGCGTTCGTTTTGCTGCGCGGGTCCCCTGAACCAAGGTCCCCAACTCGACAGTTTGTGCGTTCAATGGAGATCAGATCCGAAGCACCGTGCTGAAAGCCTCGTAAGAAGGAAGGCCGGGATGCCGGGTGAAGCTATCCGGATGCTGCGTCTTCCCGCTTGTGGGCAAGCTCGAGGAGTTTGGCGCCTGCCGTATGCAGCAGGAATGTTGATTCCCACACGGCATGTTTACTGGCACCGGCAACGGCGCCAATGCAAAACCTGCGACTGAGTGGCAGCACTCGTAACTGCTGCCCGCGTGCTGGTGCGCATGGGAAATCACGGGCTGAGCCGGCTGCAGAGTAAGGAAATGCGCGAAGCCTCCCAGCCCGCTCACCACCAACATCAATAGCGCCGCAATGAGTCTCCTGCACATGACCTGAGAAGAGCCTGGCAGGAGATGGGCGAAGGGTCTGTGATTGCCGTCACAGGGATTGGTAACTCTATGTTTTTAGTCGTTTACCGCTTTGCGCAGCGCCGCTCGCGCCAGGATTCGCGTGGAATCCAGCGGCGGCAGAGGCGAGGATTCTTCATCGATGAGCAGCGGAATTTCCGTGCAGCCCAGCACCACGGCATCGCAGCCCACGTCTTTCAAGCCTCGAATCACCTCGGCGAAATATGCGCGTGATTTGGGAAGAAATTGTCCGTGGACCAGCTCACTCATGATGATCTGATTGATTTTTTCCCGCTTTGCGGGTCCGGGCATCCGGTAATCTAGGCCGGCCGCCTTCAGGGCTTCGGGATACACCGGGCCTTCCATGAGATAGCGCGTCCCCAGTACCGCAAGCCGCTTGCAGTGATTACGCTTCGCCTCGCAAGCGACTTCGCGCGCGATGTGCAACCATGGCCGCGGTGAGCGGTGCGCCACCAGATCAAACGCCTGGTGAATCGTATTATCCGGAGAGATCAGGAAATCAGCTCCGGCCCGCGCCAGCTTTTCCGCCGACGACATCATCAATTCCGCCACCCCGGCCCAGTCCCCTGCCTCGATGAACTTCATATACTCCGCCAAAGCAGGAGTGTGCATGGACACTTCCGGATGGTTGTACGGTCCCAGCAACTGCGCACCTTCCAGGCAAATCGTGCGATAACAAAGGGCTGCGCCCTCCGCGCTACAACCCACGATTCCGATGTGTTGCGGCATGGGGAATTAGATGCCGATTTCAGATTTAAAATTTCAGATTCATAGGTTTCAAATTTTCAACCCACCTGACATTTCGTCCCGAGACCGAGGCTGCGCCCTGCGCAGGACTGGTCATGCAACGTGCGGGAAGCCACCGCCAAGCGTAGTGTCCTGTCCCGCAAATTAGCGCCATAGGTCTGTCATCCCGACCGGAGCGAAGCGGAGTGGAGGGACCTTGTGTTTTCAACGACCGGTCCTCTTAACTCAGGATTTTCCTTATCCTGTTTATTTCTCGAACATCACATTAGGGGTTAAAGCATGCATAGTAATTGACGGTGTGAACCCCATCCTCAACCTGCAATCTGCAACAGCCTCACTTCGCCGCGATGGCGGCATCAAACATATTCAGAAACTCCAGCTTCTTCTCCGCCGGCAAGAACGCAGCCTCGAAAGAATTTCGCGCCAGCTCACGCAAGTGTTCGTCGGTGAATCCGAAGTTCTCCTGCACCAGTTGGTACTCGCGGGAAAGCGAAGTGCAGAAAATAGCTGGATCGTCAGTGTTCAGCGTGACCATCAGCCCCTCATCGAAGTAACGCTTGACGGGGTGTTCGCCGATCGACGAGCAAACACCCGTCTTAACGTTACTCGTCACGCAGATCTCGACCGGCACCTGCCGCTGCGAAAGTTCCTGAATGAGATCGGGGTCCTGGTAAGCCGTCAGGCCATGACCAATGCGTTCCGCCCGCAAATTCAGCGCACCCCAAATGGACTCTGGTCCCGAGGTTTCGCCGGCGTGCGCCGTCAGGCGCAAGCCATGATCCGCACAGTAGGCGAACACTTCGCGGAACAGCTCGGGCCCGGCGCGTTTCTCGTCGCCCCCGATCCCGAACCCCACAACGTTGCGGTCCTGGTAATGTACTGCCAGCTGCGCCACTCGCTCCGCTTCTGCCGGCCCGAAGTGCCGCACCGCGTCAAAGATCCACAACAGCGACACCCCGAAATCTTTCTCGCCCCGCATGCGGCCGCGTTCCAGCGCCTCGAAAATCTCGGGAAACTCCTGCTTCCGGTACAAGCAGACCCCCACCGAAATATAGACTTCGGCGTGCAAAACGTTGTCGGCTTTCAGCCGCTCCATCATGCGGTACGTAATCAGCTCGTAATCTGCCGGCGCTTTCAGGTGGGCGGTGATGTCCTTGAAAGAAATTAGAAAGCCAGCAAAGTCGGAATACCGGTAAAGCTTCTCCGTCGACGCCAGGCTCGCCTCCCTCAGCCCATGACTACGCTGAATTTCGAGCAGCGTGGCTGGATCGATGGCGCCTTCCAAATGCAGGTGCAGCTCAGCTTTTGGCAGCGACCGCACGAACGCGCTGGGGGTCGGATTGGCGAAGAGACCCATAAACAATTTTCAAAGTGCAGTTTCTAGATTTTAGATTGTTTTTAGTCGCGAGTCATCGGCAAGGCGGTCAAAACCGCGGTCCATCTGAAATCTTCCGTCTAAAATCTACAATTCTCGTCTAGCTGGCACGCTTGGCGAACTCGCTGTTGTGCCGGCTATAGAAGAAATAGATCATCAAGCCGATAGCTAACCAAACCACGAAGCGGATCCATGTAATCACAGTCAACCCCGTCATCAGCCCGCCGCAGAGCACGACTGAAATCAACGGGAACCATGGCACGAAGGGCACGCGAAAGGTTCGCGGGCGATCGGGTTGCCGCCGTCGCAGGAAGATGACCCCCAGCGACACTAGAGTGAAGGCAAACAGGGTACCAATGTTGGAAAGATCGGCGGCGTCGCCGATATCCACCATCCCGGCCGGAATCCCCACTGCAAAGCAGGCAATCCACGTGGACCAGTGCGGCGTTTTGAATCTGGGATGCACCGCAGAGAATAGCTTCGGCAACAACCCATCCCGCGACATCGCGTACCAGATGCGCGCCTGTCCATACTGAAATACCAGCAGGGAAGAAATCATCCCCATTAACGCACCCACCACAATTATCGATCGGTAGAAGGGGTGCGCACCCAGCACCTTCAGGGCATAGGCCACGGGAGCTTCGGCCGCTTCGCCGGAAACGAAGTTCGTGTACTTCAACATGCCCAACAGTACGACGGCCACGCCGACATACAGCAGGGTGCACACGATCAACGAGGCGATAATCCCAAACGGCAAATCGCGTTGCGGCGTTCGGCATTCTTCAGCCGCCGTGGAAACCGAGTCGAACCCGATGTAGGTGAAGAAAACGATGGCCCCCCCGGTGACAATGCCCGCGAATCCGGAAGGCGCAAACGGCGTCCAGTTGGCCGGCTTCACCAACATCCCACCCACTACTAGGAAGGTCAAAATGGCGCCAATCTTGATCAGCACCATCACATTGTTGGCTTCGGCCGATTCCCGCACCCCGCGCACCAACAACAGTGTCAGCAGAAACACAATGAGAAATCCGGGGAGATTGAAATAGGCCCCGGTCCAATGTCCCGACGCCCACACCGGACTCGCCCACTTTTCCGGCAAGTTAATCCCGAAGGCCGCTAACTGGGCCTTGGAGTACCCGCTGAACCCGACCGCCACTGCGACATTGCTGACCACGTACTCCAAAATCAGGTCCCAGCCGATGATCCACGCGAAGATTTCTCCGAGGGTGGCATAAGAGTAGGTGTAGGCGCTGCCCGCAATCGGAATCATCGAGGCCAGTTCGGCATAGCACAGCCCGGCAAAGCTGCAGGCTACCGCCACCAGCAAAAAAGAAATCGCAATCGACGGGCCGGCCGCCGGACGCCCGTGCATCAATGCCCCCGCCGTGCTGCCGGTACGCAGTAAGTTGACTAAAAGGTCCAGTACCTGGGCGTGGAGAATGGAAGGGGCTTCGAAGTGTTCCCCCGCAGCTGCTGTGCCGGTCAGAACAAAAATGCCCGAACCAATGATGGCCCCGATGCCCAGCGCCGTCAGGGACCACGGGCCAAGCTTCTTCTCCAGGCGGTGCCCGGGTTCATCCGCATCGGCGATCAGCTTGTCAATCGATTTGCAGCACAGCATTTGGCTGCCCAAGCTGTCGGCAGGCTCGCGGTCGGTGGCGGTTGGCATTTGCGTCAAATGGACCTCTTCCCAGCTTGGATGCGGCTCGTCATGCTCGCAGCCGCGTCTCAAGCCTGAGGATTCGGGATATAGGTACGACCAGCACCGTGCAAAATGAAAGGCGGGTCGAAGGACCCGCCTTTTTAATCCAGCCTAGCCGCGTTTGGACTGGCCGCGCGCTAGCTTTTTGACTTTGCTCTTCTTCGATCCGCGAGCGTAGTCGCGGGGCTTGAGAGGATGTTCCGCCTTGCGCTTCTTCTTCGATCCGCGAGCGTAGTCGCGGGGCTTGAGAGGATGTTCCGCCTTGCGCTTCTTCCGCGAGGCACGTATGGTTTTCTTGCGTTCTTCCTTACTTAGAGAAGATGTATTAGCCATAAGTTTGAGTTCGAGCTCCAAATGAAAAATTTGGCAATTGAGAAATTTGGTAATTGAGCAATTGAAAAAAGTCCCTTGCCGCCACACCCAAATTACAAATTACCCGATTACAAAATTACCAATTCCCAATTTCTAAATTTCCCAATTTCTCAATCCGCTTCAGGCTTTCTCCAGCTGGGCATACTTCTCCACCAGCTTCTTCAGCCCGAACCTCGGGAATTGTACCGTAATCTTGGCGTCTTCCCCATCCCCTTCTCGCTGGAAGACCGTGCCTTCGCCGTATTTCGGGTGCCGCACCTTCTGGCCGGGACGGAATCCTTTCTTTCCCTTAGGCTCCTCCACCACCGTCTTGGGCAGATTGAACTTCTTGCCTCGGGAGGCGAAGAACTCTGCAATATTGTCGATGGAGTTGTAGCTCTTGCCCGAGTAGGTGGGCTTGGCGCGTTCCGCCCGCTCACGCTGCCAGCTGGCGCTCTGATCCTCATCTTCGTACGAGTAGTGAGCGGATCCCCCGTCGTGATCGTATCCCCGCCGCGCTTGACCCGACCCTGCAGCGCGGCTTGCCCCTCCCGCTGCAGAGCTGCCCATCCAGGCTCGCCGGCGCGATCCACCCAGTTCTTCCACCAACCCCGCCGGCACTTCTTCCAGAAAACGCGAAGGCACGCTGGCCTCGGGGAGATCGGTCCCATAGCGCCGCCGGTACACCGCCCGGCTCAGGACGAGTGTGTCCATGGCGCGCGTCATGCCTACGTAGCACAGTCGCCGTTCTTCCTCGACATCATCCATCTCCAGCAGGGTTCGCGAGTGCGGGAACAGCCCCTCTTCCAGTCCGCACAAAAAGACCAGCGGAAATTCCAATCCCTTCGCCGCGTGCAGGGTCATCAAGGTGATGCGAGCCGATTCGTCGTAACCATCCGCGTCACTGACCAACGCCGCATGATCCAGAAATTCTTCCAACGTCTCGCCGCGATCCTTGGAATCCAGCGCCGCATTCACCAGCTCGCGCAGGTTCTCGATGCGCGAGAAAGCCTCGGGCGTATCCTCATTCTCCAGCAGCTTGATATAGCCCGTGCGGTCAATCAGGAACTTCAGGATCTCCGCCGTATTTGCGGGACCGCCAGGAGTGCGAAACGCGCCATCCTCATTGAGATTCGAAGTCTCAGAAGCATTCAGTTGGCCTTCAACCGTCTCGGGTGCGGTGCTGGCGTCCTCGCCCGCCGGCTCTTGTTCTAACTCCGCATTGCCCTCGTCGCCCGTAGACCCGAAATCAAATGCCAACGGGTCGAACATGGTGGCATTGTCATCCGCAACAGACAGCCTTTCACTTGCCACCACGGGTGGTGCCCCCCGTCGCTCCATGGTTCTTGTGCTGGCGGACAGCCGCTCTACGTACGTACCCGCCGCCATGGCTTGTGCGTCTTCGATGAGTTCTCGGAAGCTTCTCAATGCCAGGCAAGCCCGCGCGGGCAACAGTTGACGCTGAATCGCTTCGCCGACCGCACCCCACAAAGAAAGGCCTGTCTCCAGTGCCAGAGCCTCCAAAGTGTCCAGCGTCGTCTTCCCAATGCCGCGAGCCGG
>QIAI01000179.1 GCA_003224995.1 Acidobacteriota bacterium | reverse complement strand
CAACATTGTCCTGATGAACGCGTTCCTGTCTTTTCCCGGAATCCTCCTGGCCATCGCATTCGTTGCCTTCCGAGGTCCGGGCATCTTCAACCTGGTGCTCGCGCTGGCTCTCGGAGGCTGGGTCGGGTACGCTCGCCTGGTCCGTGCCCAGGTGCTCGCCACCCGCGAGAAAGAATTCGTCGAAGCTGCCCGGGCTCTCGGCGCCAGTGACCTCCGCGTCATCGCTCGCCACATCCTGCCCAACATTATCCAGCCCGTCATCGTGCAGGCCGCCATCGGGATGGCGGGCGCCATCCTCGCCGAAGCCACCATGAGCTTCCTGGGTCTCGGCGTACCGCCGCCCACCGCCAGTTGGGGCACCATGCTCAACGACGCGCGCGCTCACCTGTTCGACGCCCCGCACCTGGTGCTCTTTCCGGCGGCCACCGTGATGCTCGCCGTCCTATCCTTCAATTTTATCGGAGACGCCCTGCGCGACCTGCTCGACCCCCGCTCTCGCATCGAAGCCGGCCTCTGAGCGCCTGCAAAAAAACTCCGCGCGAAGTGTTTCACTATCATTCGACTTGGATCCCGCTTTGCTGTATGCAATCGGGGCGTTTGCCCGTACAGCTTCGTTTGCCGAAGCCCGCGACTGGGGACGTCAATTGGATATCAGCTCCCGCCGTCGGGTCATGCGCTGTACCCGCCGCGAAACACACGAATGCAGCGGACGCAGGCTGCGCAAATGAGTTAAGCTATTACTTGTCTCATTGGGGACCGGTTGGGGGGTGATCCGTTGGCGGAAGTTCGACTGCAAGAAGGCGAGTCTATCGAGAATGCTCTGCGCAGGTTCAAGCGCAAGGTTCAGACCGAAGACATCATTAAGGAAGTGAAGCGTCACTCCTTTTACCTGAAGCCGGGCGCGAAGCGTCGAGTCAAGCAAGCCTTGGCGCGCAAGCGGGCCCGTAAGAAGATTCGTAAAGAGTCGGATTGATCTCCGGCATCGTGGGGCGCTGTCTCAACCAACTTACCCTCCTTTTCTGAGCGGCGCCCCATCTCTCGCGTGAACGGGTTCTGACCAGCCTCTGGCTGTGGATGAACCCGTTCCCTGCTTCCAGCCGTCAAGTTATGGAATACCGCCGCCGTTTCCCTGAACCACCCTGCCGCAGCGCAAGCGAATGAGGCCGATTGCCCCCGCACAGCAATGCGGACTCCCGATTTGCATTTCGTACATCCCCTCAGGCCAGAAGCCTCCTCTAAGGCCAGCCGAAGAGTGAGCGTAAATGTTTCGTACCGAACAACTGTCCAAAGCCGGAAAGCTTTCCAGCGTGGCTCAGTTTCAATCTACACAAGCGTCTGGAGAGCCAAAAAAATCGTCCCATGACCGGCTCCTGCGCCTGATTGCGGCATTTAAATTGTTAAAGGCAGGATTGCTAATCGCGCTTGGGGTTGGCGCGTTCCGTCTCCTTCACAAAGACATCGCCGACGTGGCCGAGCATTGGATTGAAGCGTTAAGGCTTGACCCGGCGAACCGTTTTGTGGACGCTGCACTGGCGAAAGCCTCCCATCTGAATCCTGGACAAATCAAGAAACTTGGATTGGGGAGCTTTATTTATGCTGCCCTGTTTTTGACCGAGGGACTGGGTCTGTGGCTCCTGAAACCATGGGCGGAGTGGCTCACCGTAATCATCACCGGCTCGCTGGTGCCGAGTGAGATTTACGAGATCCTCCGGCATCCAAGTGCAGTGAAGGTTGGGGTGCTCGCGGTGAACGTTGCCATCGTTGCCTACCTGATCTATCGCATTCGCAGCCGGCGAAAAACATCGTCCCAGCCGTGACCGACGACTTTACATGCTGCGGAAGCTGTGTGTCCGTCGCCATTAGTGCATTTAGGTTTCCTTTTTCAGTAGAAGGCGCGCGAATCGGGGAAGGGCACGACCTCGGTCGTGCCGCTATGCCCTGAAATTACGTCGCGCTTCAGCGCCTGAGGTTCGCTTTGGCGTTTGCATCGCGTTTTTCAAAGCCTGTTTAGCCGCTGAGTTCGGGGCCATCGTCGAGCAGACTCTGTGTTTCGCATCATCGTCGCGCATAAAGTCTATTGAAGTCTCTCATCGAGGGAAGATCAACGCTAACGCAACGTCAGACGTAAATATGCAGCGGGCACTGTGACTGCAGAAAGGAACGACGATCGTATTGTGGTGTGCCCCCAGGTGCTCGTTCACATACTTGCTGAATGCCAGGCCACGTCCGAGGCGGGTTGGCCCCTGCGCCATCGCCGGGCACGAGGTATCGAAGACACCCAGAGGCAAGATGTCTGCTTCTCCCAACAAGTACGTTACGGGTCGACGGGTAAGCTGCGTCTTGAGTTGATCCTCGCTGAGCCGCGCGCTGTAGCCAACGCGCCCCTTAAGTCCGTAGGGCCACGTGTCGTATCCGCTGCAATTCTTGGCGTCGGCATATGGAACAAAGGCCGGCGGCGGGGTCGCGGCAACCGGTGGATGGTAACCTGGCGCCGCCGCTGCGAACGTGCTGGGCAAGGCGCTCACGGTAGGTCGAAGCGTATCCACATAGGCAAAAGAAGAGGGATTCGAGACCACATACGAGACGGGTACGCCGACCGAGTCGTGCACCTGGTTCGACATTTGGTAACGCATAACAAACTGCCCGCCCGCGGAATGGCCAGCTACAACAATTGTCTTCAGGTTGGGGAACACTTCTTTACGTGCGAGCCGGCGAATAATTTCGTCCATAAAGTCGAACGATGTCAGCTTCTCATTCTCTACTTCGCCGCCCCCTGAGCGCCAGGTGTCGGGCCTTGGCGGGTCGCATATCCAGTTGGCTTCATCGGGTGCCAGGGCATCGCCACAATTGCCATCATGATTTCCGACTACGCTGCTGTTTGAAGCGAAGCGGGGTGCCACGATGGCGGTTTCATTCAAGGTGCCGGCCAGGAATGCAGCCGCAAGCGCCGTGCGGAAATGGTTGTCCGCATCCCGGTTGATGCCGTGCACCAATACAAAGGCGCGAGTGATACTTTCGTTCTTCCTGTCTAACCCATAATTGCGGTAAATCAGCATTCGCGAGGTCTGCCCTGGGGGCGTCACCCATTCCGTGCAATCTGGTTTCGCAGTGATGCAGGGGGGAGTCAGCGCGGCGCTTGTAGCCAGCAATAATCCCAAAAACATGGCAGCAGTGTACTCCACCAATCTCTCATCTAGTACAATCCCCGCCATGGTCAATCTCACCGCGGTCCTCCATCAACTGGAACAGGAACGCAGCCGTCTCGCGTCTCAATTGCAGAATCTCAACAATGCACTCTCCGCGCTGAACGCAAAGGGATCGTCGCGAGGGTCCGGAGTGTCGGCCGCCGGTCGGGCCCGCATCGCGGCTGCGCAACGCGCTCGCTGGGCAAAAGTCAGAGCCGGGAAAGTCGTCTCCATCGCTAGCCCAAAGCGAACCATGTCGCCCGCTGCTCGCAAGCGAATCGTCGCCGCCCAGAAAGCGCGCTGGGCAAAATGGCGCAAGGCTCACAAGGGGTAAGGCCGCGGTGAGTGTACTGGCCTGGCCAGTTCGACAATTCTCGTAGCTCGACTTTTACGTGGGCGGGCGATTCCGGCTTATTCTTTACTCGACCGCTCCTCGGAAAGGGAGCAACGCGATTCGATTCTCATGCGCGTTGGCCAGGTACGATTCCATAACCAGCCTAAGAACTTTGCACTGCAGCCGGCCTGTGACTGTTCCCATTCGTTGAGGCCCAGGGAGCCCTGCCTCGCCTACTGGCCAGTTACTGCCACTTGGGAAACCTGTTGGATCGAGCCGGAAGTGGCCGTCACCGTGACTGTATAACTGCCGAAATTCCGAGTTGTACTCTGAACTGGGCTGCTTCCACCACAGGCGGTTTGCATCAGTGACGCGGTGATCACGAGCGCAATGGCCCCTACCGCCCATAAGGTCTCCCGTCGTTTCCGCGTGCTTCCTGCCAGGACGAATCCCATGGCCAGCGGAGCGAAAAAAGCGTAAATGGCCCACATCCTGTGCGACCCCGTGCTTGTTGCCGCCATCATGGGCATGGTCACGGTCAGAGTCGAAGTCGCCGCGTTCGCGCCGGGTATTACCGAGGGAACAGACAGTCCACAGGTTGGCAGCGGCGAGGGTCCCGCCACGGCGCAGGAGAGTTGAACCGCCGTGTCCCATGTCCCATTGACGGGAGTAATGGTGATCACATCGGTCGCCTGTCCGCCCTTATGTAGGATCAAGTTGGCGGAGGCTGACGTCATTGAAAAGCTGGACGGTGCGGTGGAGTTCAGTTGAAAGTCCTCGGTCAGTTCGTAATCAAACCTGGGGTCGTGTTTTGCAAAGGTGCTCTGGGTTGTAACTTCCAACCAGGCCTGCCCAGTAGGGCCCGTGATCAGATGACCTTGCATGTAAGCGGTTTTAAAGCCGAGGTCCATCGTCAGTTGAAACCCCACGGGCGCAGTAGAAGTGGGGCTGTTACTGAATTGTGAGGCTGGATGGCTGCCCCAATCGCAATCTGTCGGCGAACAGGCGCCATAGGGATGAACCTGGAAGTTGCCACCGGCGTCTGCGATGATGACCTGCGTAATCCCGGCAGTTGGGATCGTACTGGTCCAGGTACCGCTTAGTTCAGAAGAGTTCGCAGCGGCAGGCGCCGGCAGGGTTGCCGTGCCAATTTGAAACTCTTCAGTGGCTTCGTATTTGGTCCGCGGGTCGCCTGCTGCAAACACGACTTGGGTAGTGATCTCCAGTAATTTCTCCCCGGAAGGCCCTTTGATCAGGTGTGCCTGCATGTAGTCGGTTTCGGATGTGGAAGTGATCGTCGCATGGAATCCAATTGCGATTGAAGACCCGATGCTGCCGCTGAAGACCGACGCAGGCTGTCCTCCCCAATCGCAGAATGTCGGCGAACAGAAACCATATGGATGAACTTCGGTGCCAACCGCCCCGCTGGTGATGACCACCTGAGCCACCAACCCGGTTGTCTGGGTGTTCACCCATGCACCTGCCAGGCCAACCGTGTTCTTAGGCTGTACGGCCTGCGCTGCGTTGCCGGCGAAGTGAACCAGCAGAAGCAGCAAAGCGGCTGTGCGTGCGACCTCTCCGCAAACACGCACAGGCATTGAGGACGATCGTCGCAGAATCGCCAACAGCAAAGAACCGGTGGGTCTCATGACGTCCCTCCAGATTGAATTTTGCTGGCTGGGCCCGGGGGCTCTGGCATTTCCGAGATGATGGTGTAGCGGGAGCTGTGTTCCGTTGCAAAAGCGCAGAACTATATCATGGAAGAACAGAAAGGGAGCGGCTCGGCTCAACCGCAAGGCAGGCGCTTTTACGCCGTTTACAGCGGAAGGATGGGTTCTGCGCTCGCGGCGCGGGCAGCATCCCCACGCGCAAAGACTGGGGCTGAAGTCTGCTTAATTGTTTGCGGCTTGTATCGAGGTGACTTGGTGGGAAGGGCTAACGGCGCTGCGATTGCCGGGTTGTTGCTTTACCTTTTGTGATCCAAAGCTTGGGGGTTCTTTCGCAGGCCACCAGAATCGCCGCAAGAACTCGGACTTGCGGGCGCTTTTGCGGACCCGTGGGTGGCCGCTACCGAACATCGAACAAACTCTTGCCGAATGGGTAGCGGCCAATCCCGAGTGGAGACGCAAAGCTATTCTATGCAGCTCGATTCCGCGGAAAAAGCGCCGCGTCGGTGAGCCGCGTGACCCAACCGACTATCTGGGACCCTAAACTCTCGTACTTCCCCTGGCCAGATGCATGACCAGACTCACCAGGAAAAGTACCAGGAAAATGTAGAACAGGATCTTAGCGATACCCGCCGCAGCGAATGCTATGCCGCCAAATCCCAGAAAAGCCGCGATGATCGCCACTACCAGGAACACCAAAGCGTAGTACAACATGCGTCCTCCTTGTCCTGCCGGTCGCCTACTCTGATGGCAATATTGCGGTTTTCGGTTGTGGCGCACCATACCGCAATTGGTGTACGCA
>QIAI01000178.1 GCA_003224995.1 Acidobacteriota bacterium | reverse complement strand
CAGAGCGCTTCCGGTTATGACCCGAAGGAATTCAGCCGACTATTGCACGATGCATTCCAAGACGACGGCAAGCCCGAATCGTTCCTCGAGAGACTCTTCGATACACACCCGTTGATAACAACCAGGGTGAAGCGACTGGACAAGCTGGCAGATCAGCTGTCGCCGGTAATCGTTGGCTACAAAGTGGACACGGAAAGCTTCGACGAGTTTAAACAACGGCTATTGTACCTGTTGAATGTTCGTTAAGATCCCGCACCACCCACCAAGACTGGCTGGTGTTAGTCGCCGCGTGAGCGCTTTCGCAAAGCTCCAACGAGAAGAAGATGATTAGTTGCCCACAGTCCGACACCATCGTTTTCATGATGCTCACAAGTCTCTGACGCAAATCGGCCCCTGTCGATATTGCCAGTGGTAGCGGCGGGCCCGGCAAAACTACTCTGTCCAGAGGCGCCAGACCGGCGGATTTCCCGCAGCTTTCATTTTTCGTGTATCGAACATTCGCAACCCGACCTTTCGATGTCATCCAGGAGAATAAGCGATGAAGCATATTGCCTTGGCCGCTTTTGTATTTGGTATCGTGCTTCTGGGCTGCGCATTCGCGCAGCAGGGTGCTGCATCTTCAGTGGCATCCGACCAGGATCTCAATTTGCTAAGAAAAGATTTGCGATCTGACCAGAAACAGATAGTCGCAGCCAATATGCCGCTAACGGATGCGGAGGCCCAGAAATTCTGGCCTCTGTACGATGAATACACTGCTGACAAGACGAACATCAACGATACGAAGCTCTCCGTGATCAAGGACTACGCCGCCAATTTTGAGAAGCTCACCGACAACCAGGCGCAGACCCTCGTGAACAGATGGGCTGAAGCTGACCGGTCAGCCCTGCAATTGCGGACGAAATACATTCCCCTATTTGAAAAGATTCTGACTGGGAAAAAGGCAGCACGCTTTTTCCAGATTGATCGGCGGATTAGCAATTTAGTCGATCTACAGTTGTCGTCTCAAATTCCTTTAGTGGAACCATAATCGGGCGCCGAAGGCTTGATCTTCATTGCTTTTTGGGTGGAAATTGTTTGAGCAGTTTGGCAACAGCTTTGTCAATGCGTTCCAGCGACTTCGTCTTGTTTTCGATATCAAGTTTTTCCTTGACGGTTCCGGTCCAGATTACTTTGTTGGAAACACGGTCGATGACCGTAAGAACGAATGTTCCTTCCGGAACGTAGGGAGCCATAAGATTTGCCGGACCAGCTGGCCCCGTCCAGTTGGTAGAGTCAATCACTGGCTGAGAGCCGTATGTAGGCAAGATCGGTGCACTTGCGCCTTGGTTAAGTCCATACTCCATTCCACCGGCAGGAATCAAAACGAGGTCACAGTCACGTTCCACTTTCGCAAGGCCCTTGGCCTTCAGGTCCATATCGATCGAGCCAATGATACTTGCGTAGAGTAGCGGCTTGGCGACCGGCATCGTCGGTTCGCCCCAAGCGTACGTCTTGAACTTTAGAAACTCGGTTCGCTTGTCGTATCCAACTCGAACCTTCTGCGCGCAGGCAGTTATGGGGAATGCGGCAAGCAAAAGATAAGCCCCGATTCTCTTGACCCTCATGTCAATTTACCTCCCAAGTGGACCGACGGGGGGAAAGTGTTTCTTTCCAAGCAGGCTACTGGGCCAAGAGTGAATACCGTAACTGACATTTCTTACAGAGCCCGTCTTGCACTCCGCAATAGCGGGTCGATTATCCCGTGTCCGGAGGTTGAACTTTCGGGCTGTGAAAATTGACAGTTTCAGGGATGTACCGTCGCGCATAACCTCATGTGGCAAGAATAAGGAGATCACGATGTCGGATCTCACCAGCATACCTACCCGGACAATCCAGGTACCATTGGATGCCACGTTATGGTATTGCACCCGATGCAATGCGGTCATTTCAATTCACTCAGCCCATGCAGTGGCCGAGGCGTTCTGTCCTGCGTGCCTTCAGGTGCCACTGGAGTTCTGCGGAACGTTCGGCGGTATCCCTGGTGTCCAGGTCGGAAATGCGTGAGGCGAATTGACTCTTGGTTGAGTCTTTGGATGGCGAAGAGTAGTTACCCAACACCGGGTGAAACAAACCGCGCACCGCTCAACGCCGCTTCGATGGCGGGCACAAGGCCAATATTCAAGCGTTCTTTCGTCACGTAGGCCGATAGGCCCGCATCACATGCCGCCTCAAAGATGTCGGCATCTGAAAAGCAGGTTAAGAAGACGACAACGGCCCTGTGACTTCCGTCTCTTATCACTGGCATGGAAATGTCGAGGATGGCTACATCCGGGAGAAGTTGCGTTACCGCTGCCAGTGCCGCTCCCCCATCACTGACTGCCCGACCCCAAAGTTTTCTGCGAGTAGGGAAGCTAATACATCGCGTATCGCTTCATTATCATCAGCTACCAGCACCCGGGCCTTGGCCATTGAGCACCTCGAATGAAGATCCCATGCACGCGGAGGACCATCACCCAGGGAGTTCAACAATAACAGTTAGCTAATGCCGATCGGACTCTATCGAACCAGTGCTTCGTTATGACCAAAACTAATCTGCCAGGCGCGCAACCGAATCATCCGTCGGCCATTCATCGGCCGTGAGATGCCAACTCTTGTCGGGGTTATAGCGTTCCATCTTCTGGCCAAGACTGAGAGACTCAGGCCCCAGGTCTTTCTCATAGACAACACCGTCATAACCGACCATGAAGGTCTTTACGCCCGTGACGCGATAGTCGGCGGGAAACGCCACTAGTGCGAAGCCTCCCAGCATGACTCCCTCGATCACATAATCAAGTTGTCCCAAATGCGCAGCAGGGCCTTGCCCTTTCAGCACCCTGAAGTAATAGCCGTGATATCCGGAAGTCTTGCCAGGAGTGTAGCCTTCCTCGATGGCTTTAGCGACCGCTTCACTGATGGGACCGCCCGAACTGCCATCGGCGTTCTGCCAATACAGACCGTCATGCTTTCCCGGGGTGCTGATGATCTTCTGAGCGAACTGATTGATTCCAGAGTTGTCGTGTATATCCGAGGCGTATTCCTGCTGCGCCTCCACGAAGCCACGGCATACTTGGATAGCATCGAGTTCGTTGGCTCCGATTCGCCGGAAGAGAATTTCCTGTCGGCCTTTTGTGGAATCGAAATACCACTTTCCCTTCTGCTTTACGATGGGAATGGGAAAGGGCCAATCATCCTTGCCAACCGAAAGCACCGCTTGCGCCTTGTTGTTGGGATCGAGGGTCACGAGATTCTTCTCATGAGCCTTGGCGGCAAAGTTGACGGCAATGTTTTTGTCTTGAATTGGGTCGGCCGATGAAATGAAATCCTTTCCATCCGCACCGAAGATCTCCAACAATGCTGGAACATCGTACGACTCTGCAGCCTTGACCAACGTTTCCGCCGCTGCTTGCGGTGAATCGAACGCTTTCCCTGCCGGCATGGCTGACTGCGCTTGCAGAGCACCACTGAAAGTGCAACACAACATAGCCAGGTAAACAACGAGCGAGCATTTGGATGCAGTCTCTCCGCGGTATTGCGATCTCATGCGTTTCTCCCGATTCATAGATTTCTACCTCCGCCTGCCTCCCCCCCCGCTGCGACCGCCGCCGCCGCCTCGGGAGGCTCCCATGCTGGACGAGCCACGTGCACTGCTGGCCCGCGCGCTATTCCCGCTGGACCCGCCTGAACTGCCCCCAAAAGCGCCGGAACTTCTTGATCCGCCCCCACTTGAAGTGCTCCGATTACCGACCCGATCTCCGCCCCCTCCTCGATTCGCGCTCATGTCACTTACTCCTGCTCCCCCGTTACGGCTACGGGCATCCCTACCGCCTGCACTACGATCGCTAACACCGCCCCGCTGGCTGCCCCCGTTCGAGCTTCGGTCGCTGACTCCTGCCTGTTGCCGGTTTCCCCTTTGCGCCTCATTCTGGCGCGCATTTGCCTGCCGCGTAGACGCTGAATCTCCTCGGGCTGTGCCGCCATATTGTTTTGCCGTAGCTCGGTCGGAATAAGGAGCACCACCACGGTGCTGCGGATTATGCTGCCAGTTGGTGTTGCCGGAACGGTTGGTGGAGCGGTTGTTGACGTTTTGATTGCGATTGATATTCTGATTGCTGTTGCGGACAAAATTGTTGTTGTTATTAATGGTGACGTTATTGTTCCCTCCCCACCCGCTGTTCCAACCCCAACCGCCTCCCCATGCTGCGCCCATGGCTACTCCGATACCGAACGAGATTGCCATTCCCGCAGCGTAGTAACCTGGCGGTGGATAAGCGACAGGGGGGTAAGGATAAACCGGAGGACCATACACTACGGTGGGATTGTAGCTGGGAACATATACGACCTCCGGACTCGCCTGCTGAATGACGATTACTTGTTTGTTTTCCACTACCTTGTTTTCTACCTTCTGCTGCTCGCTTGATTTCAGGTTGCCGGCGCCTTCTGCCTTCTTCCGCATTCGTTGCACCGCATCCATCACGTCACTCTGCTGCGCAAGGAAAGCGTTGCCCAGATCGGTAGTCCACTTGATGTTTTCTGCCAGTAACTTGACGGCATCGGGAAGAGACGCCATTGCTTGAATGCTGGGATCCCAATCCTGTTTCTTAACGGCATCTGCCAGAGCTTTGTCTTTGAGGCTTTTGTTTTGCTGCAACCACTGCTGCAACTGGATGATTTCCAGCGGATAAGTAGAGGCTACCAGCGTCTGGCTCAGGAGCGGGTCGGGGTAAAGTGCGATTGGAGCCACCAGCGAATCGAGTTGATCAGGCGCGACACGAGACACCTCTTCTTTTGCGGGGGCATTCCCAGCGGTGGTTGATTGAGCTAGCAAGCCAGTGTCCCCGGGGGCAAGGGCCAGTGAGCAGATGATAGCGAGTAGATTTCGCATACCTTGGAGCCCGAATCCCCGCCGAAGAAATGTAAATGTCATAATAGACGCCCTCCCATATCAGCCCCTCGTGCCCGGCCCGTTCTAGCAACTAGACCTACGTTCGCCTGGCCACAGGACTGGGCATGACGTGTGCATAAATAATTACTTGGAGCTGTGCAGAGTACGACTGCCAGAACTGACAGTCCCGTGCGGAAAGAGCGATTCTCGTGAAAGGTCGATTTTTTATCGCGACGAAGCGGAGTTAGCCTTGATGGTTACAAGTGTCAGACCATGGCCCTTGCTTGAGTGCTACGACGATCGCAGTCCCGCTTTCTTCTGAAGCAATCGTCATGATCTTCGCGCACTTCTCGCACAGCCAGAAGTATTCGTCGTGGGATCCACGGTCGCGGAATTGCGCTTCTGGAGCGGGCGGACCCGACTTGGGGATCGGTGGCCTTTCCAAAAGAAAGAGCTTCCCACCTCGAAGGTAACGAAAGAATGCACCACAAGTCCGGTTTGCACACTTAGCGATCATCAATTTCCCAAACTGGTCTATATCTTGACGGAGGAATCATATGCAGGCAACGGCCAGAACTACTAGGTTTCGGCAATACTTTATCGCGTGCGGTTCCATTTACAGTTCCATGTTCCGCAAGAATGTTCGCTGCAGGAACTAGTAAAAGTACGAGACTCTCGCAAGGCCAGGCCCCAACTGCTGAGGAACCCAGGGAAAATTGGCCCTCTTGTGCTCTATCAATCTTGACAGTTCGAAGGCTGCCAGATCTGTCTATATTGTCGAAAGTGCAAAGTATTTGTCTCTTCGCTAGAGGCTGAGCACTCAGCTTTTCTATAGCCAAGGAGCGGGGTGGACCATAGGTCGACGTCCCTCCGCAAGAGCGGACTCGCAGACCTACGACACCGTTCTTCGAGGAACAATTCCATGCAGAAAAAGATCTGGAATATTGTTTTGGCAACCACAGTGGCTGCGCTCTTCTCAGCGATGGCGTGGCCTCAACCTAAACAGGCGGGCAGGACATTGGTCGTAGATGGTCACGCGGGGCAGGCTGAGGTGATCCAAAAGGACGGCCGAGCGTATGTTGATCTGCAATCGCTAATGGAAATCACCAATGGCTCCCTAAGCTCCAGGGGGAATCGAATTGTTTTGAGCCTGCCTACCTCCAAGGTCAGCCATCCCGCGGCTGAATCTCCAGAGGACTCGACTCCCCATCCATTGCCCGACAATGGACTTTCGCGAGATTTCATGAAAGCAGGAATTGAGGAGTTTGCGACGATGCGGGAATGGGCAAGTACGTTGGCGTACGCCATCCAGAACAACTATCACGTTACCGACGAGTGGGCGGCGAACTATCGGGAAAAAGCCGCACACAATCTCAGGTTAGCTGCCAGCGTAGCTTCAACTGACGCCGACCGAAGCGCCTTGCAACTGCTTACGAATGAGTTCGAGGCCGTTCGTGCTTGGAGCGATAAACTTGTCGAAGCGCGGAAATCGATGGACACAGCGAAATACACCATGTCAGCCGACGCGCTGCGGAATGAACCTCAATCGCAAAAAATACTGACTTGCGGCCGATTCCTGGCCACAATGTTGGGGAGCAGCAGCTTCCAGGATGATCCATCTTGCCACTGAGGCTGGATTCACTTGACTGAGTATTCTCTTGCATCCATGCACGCCGAGAACGCGCGCTTGAATGTATCCAACTTCCCCTGATGGTCGGCATTGGCTTGTGCCTGCCCTTGTTGCTGCGCTTGCGCGGTTTGTTGGGCAGCTTGTTGCTCGGCTTGCTTTTGCGCCTTCTTCTGCTGACGTCGGCCACGTACAGCACCGGCCGTTGCACCGATGGCCGCGCCCGTTCCGGCATCCCCGGCGATAGCCCCGATGGCTGCGCCACCAGCTGCCCCCCTGGCCGAGCCTTTCACTGCCCCACCCTTAGGACCTTCTTTGGCTGCTTGCTCAGCAGCCTGCTTTTGGGCGGCTTCCTGCTCCTGTGCACTGGGCGGTGCGGGCGCGGCAGCTTGGGGATCCACTCCGGATTGTTGCCTGGCCGAGTTGTAGCATTCAGTCTCGTCCTTGAGTTGCTGATCGAGATTCTGCTGATTCTTCGGATAGGCGAACATACCAATACTTTTCGCCGGGGAAGACGCTGGCGGTGCATTTTGTGTCATTCCGAA